>NZ_PNCP01000022.1:0-119894 GCF_005886115.1 Pseudoalteromonas sp. S4492 | reverse complement strand
GAACCCTGATTTTGAGCACCCTGGTTTTGGCAATGTGACTTCTTTGCTATTAACGCAGCCTGTAGCCCCTAAAAAAGATGAGGTGCTTGAACAGCTTGTAGTCAAGTTACATGAGCAAGGCTTTGATGAAAAAGCGTTACTAGCGTAGTGTGTGATGAGACTTTATAAAACTCTAAATCTACTAAATCTAAAAAGGGTCAGGTCTTTCTTTTTGCCTTTTAGCTAGTCCAATGTTGTTTATAAGCAATGGTTTAATAAAAGTTATCAACGTGTTGGGCATTTTACGATGGGCAAGCACAAGCTCCGGAATGGGTTTAAACCGATAAAGTGTTACTTCAATTTGGAAAATTTAAAGCAACATCAAGGCGTAAGTTTGCGCTATTTGTCGAGCAAGGGAAAGAGTTAGGTGATTATTTTAAATTACACTATTCGCATGTAGGTAGGATTGTGGCAAAAAGAAAAACCTGAGCCCATGGTTGCATCCGAGACGAGGAAAGACATATGAAATTCCATTACGCTAAAAAAACGTTAACATTATGCCTAGTATTGCTATCGTTTGCTTCTTTTGCAAATCCTTTAACGACGAACCTCACATGTACTCCAAAAGAAAGCAAGATTCCATTGATTGTTAAGTTGGACAAATCATTAACAGCAGAATCAAATGAGTATGTTTTCCACTATCAGAATAACTTTTCTGGTTGGTTATTTGAGTCATTCCTGTTTATTGGCAAGGTTAATGGTGACTACGTTATTGTCAGTGCAGGAAGTGGACTGGCGAAAAGGACTACCTATATCACAAAGGCTGAATACGTCCGCATACGTAATAATGTGATAAAAAGTACAAGCTATAAAATTAGTAGTCCGATTACAGAGAACCAAGAATTCTGCCAGTATTTCGATATCGACGGTAAAAAAGGAGTTGTTTTAGATGAAGATAATTCAGACCCTATGTTGAGGAAGTTAAGAAAAGAGCTTGATGCACTTATTATTTATCGTAAAGAATGAGAAAAATAGGGTCGCGTCTTGCCTGTTTCATGTTTATTGCGGAACAAAAAGCTATTAAGTGTGCAGCCGATCCCAGTAGAACTGCGCATTTTCTAACAGCAGACTCTGTAATTTATGTCGGTGCTAATGGTGCAAGCACAAGCTCAAGAATGGCTTTAAATCGGCAAAGTGTTACTCCAATTTGGAAAATCTAAAGCAACATCAAGGTGAAAGTTTGCTTACTTTGTTGAGCAAAGAAAAGAGTTGGATGATTATTTTAATTACACTATTCAAACTTGAGTCGGGTAGTGGCAAAAGAAATACCTGCCCCCTAGATACTTATGACCCCATAGATACTTAAATGGAAGTTATAGCAACGATTTCATGGTAACTAAATTTATGAATTTAAAAAAAGTATTCTGTTCCGTAATATTGATAGTGAGTTTAACATCTATTACTGATGCCAAAGAAAATAAAGTGAAACATATGACAGCACTTGAAAAATATATGCTTGCGAAAGACTTGGCAGATGAAGGTGATACAAAAGCTATGCTTGATGTTTTTACTATTTTTTACACTACTTATCCAGAATTAGAAAACAAAGTGCAAGAAGCTGCAACTTATCTTATGCAAGCTGCTTCGAATGATAACATCAATGCGCAGTTCAACATGGGATATTTACAGCAAACAGGAGATGTGTTTGAAAAAAATCTTGATAAGGCAATTGTATGGTTAAAAAAAGCAAGTGAGCAAGGACACGTAAAAAGTAATCGGCAGCTGGGGTTTATTTATTTAGAAAAGTATAAGGCAAATAATTCCGATAATAGCCTGTATATTGAATCAAGAAAATGGTTTAGCAAGGGGGCTAAGCTAGGAGACATCCCCTCGTTAAGACAGTTAGCCATTGGAACTCTAGCCCATGAGCAGGAAGGTCACGAAGAAGCTTTAAAAATGTTAGAAGAGGCATTTGGTCATGGTGATGCGAGATCAGCAAGATATTTAGGAATCTATTCTATCATACGATTTGAAGTCTATGGTGATGAGAAATATTATAATCAAGCAGTTGATTGGTATAAAAAATCAGCAATGCTAGGCGATAATGACTCAATTAGCTGGCTTCAAAAGAATTCCGATAAAGCAATTGTTAAGCAACCTCCGGTGAAAAATTAACTTTGGAGAGCAACCCAAGCCAAGCAAAACAAAATTAATACGGTCAGTTTAATAAAAGTCATCAAAATGCTGAGCATTTTGTGATGGGCAAGCACAAACTCCAGAATGGATTTAAATCGGCAAAGTGTTACTTCAATTTGGCAAATCTAAAGCAACATCAAGGCGTAAGTTTGCGGTATTTGTTGAGCAAAGAAAAGAATTGGATGATTATTTTAGCCGCACAATTCAAGCATGAAGTATGATAGTGGCAAAAGAAAGACCAGACACATGGATTCTACATTCATGGATAGAAGCAATGTGTATGTATTTGATGCTCGTCAAAGTTCAAGTAATACATGAGAATAACAAGATGAGAAAATTTATATTTTTATTATTAACACTAAGCTCTGCCATTCAAGTATCTGCTAGGGATGATGGTTATAAGCAAATAACTTGGAGTAATTTATTTGAAAGTCATAAAAAATTAGTAGGTGAAAAAGTAACTTTAACAGCTTTTTATAACTTCGCAGGTTTTTATAAAGATCTAGAGAGTGCAGATAGTTTTTCAATGGAGTATTTGGTATTCCCATTTTATGGTGATGTTACAAAAGATTTTGTTAAGCATTGCAATGAGAGATTGCTTATAGTGGAGGGGGTTATTTCTAGTCATGAAAAGAGTAGAGCCCCACGAATTAAGAAAGTAACTAGGTTAAGTCCAGTATCAAACCCTGAATATAACTGCTTGGATCAAATATCAGGTTTTGTGAATTAAAAACCAATAGGAACATTATTAACCAGCCTTTGAAAAGTTCACGAGTGGATTTCTTCCGAATATTTTTAGTAAAAATAAACAGGGATAGGTCTTTCTTTTTTACTTTTGCTAATCAAATGGTGAGTTTATGTAATGGCCTAATAAGAATCATTAAAATGTTGGGCATTTTACGATGGGCAAGCACAAGCTCCAGAATGGATTGAAATCGAGAAAGTGTTACTTCAATTTGACAAATCTAAAGTGATAGCAAGGCTAAAGTGCGCGCTATTTGTTGAGTAAAGAAAAGAGTTGGGTGATTATTTTCAATTACACTATTCGCGTGAAAGTAAGATAGTGGCAAAAGGAAAGACCTGACCCCGAGGTTCTTTAGTAGGAAGATCTTTAAGCAGTTTAACTGCCGAAGAAGCTAAACTATTGCTATCCAATAATCCATTGAATCAAGGAAAGATAAAGCTTGATGGTGGACATGTTAACTTTTCATGTGACAGCGAAGGTAGTAGTGTTTTCACCAGAGTTGCCAATACAACACCGGGGATGAACTCAATGGCTGTGTTTCATGATGTATGGATGGCTAAATGGAACGTAACTAATGCTGTTGTTTTAGGCGTAACAATTGTTCCTGCTGCTTACATGAGCTACGAAACATTAGGTTTTAGTTACTACAAGTATTTGAGTGGTGAACTTGATGGTTAAGAAGATATTAACATTCTCTGTTGTGCTTATTGGATTAGTTGGCTGTACAACTAGTCAACATGTAAATATTGTTAATACATATTCATTGTCGCCTATTTCTTACCAAAAGGTAGGCTATAAAGACGAATGGAAAGACCTTTGGCCAATAGTTGACTTTCAAGATGGAGTGTTGGTTAAGATACACCCAGATTCATGGGAATCATTAACTTTTGGAACAAAACACTGCTCAACGAATCAGAGTAAGTTTTTCATCCAGTTCTGGTCCAATACAGATACTCTAATTGACTTTGAAAAATCATATTTCGTTACTGAGAAAGAAGATAAAGTTGCTATAAAGTCTGTCTTTTCATTAGATCAAAAAGAGACTTATTTCAGTAGTAATAACCACTCGCTTTTGACCAAATTAAGAAGAACAGAATTAGCTAAAAATGAAATTTTGGCTTTGTGGGAGAGCAACAATTATCAAGAATTAAAGAAAAACTCAGGGGCTTTAAGTTTAGCTTTAGAAACAGAGCGGTTTGTTGGTTGCCCTAGAGATAAATTTAAATTATTTATTAGCTTTAAGCATGAAGGTTCAGATGCTCAGCATGGTTACTGGCTCTATTTTGCTCCAATAGAGTTTAAAGCTTTTAGTAGATAAGTAATCTGCCGCTTCAGTGGTTTGGGAATAACCTAAACCGTGCAGAAGAAAGCCAGCGTGAGCTGGTTTTCTTTTATCTGGCGTTTAGCGCTTCGTGCTTCGCTTCCTTTGGGTTGGTGCCAAGGGAGGCGAAGATTTTAAATCGCTTAATATCCGCTTGGTGTCAAAGCGAGCAGATTTAATTCTATCTATTCAGAGTCAAATTGCTTAAAAAATGTCATGCAATCAAAGTAAATAAACAGGGGCAGGTATTTCTTTTTAGCTAGTCCAATGTCATATATAAGCAATGTTTAATAGAAATTCTTAACGTGTTGGGCATTTTACGATGGGCAAGCACAAGCTCCAGAATGGCTTTAAATCGACAAAATGTTCGTTCAATTTGGAAAATCTAAAGCAACATCAAGGTGAAAGTTTGCTTACTTTGTTGAGCAAAGAAATGAGTTGGGTGATTATTTTCAATTACACTATTCGCGTGTTAGTAAGATTGTTGCAAAAGGCAAGACCTGACCCATGTGTGGAAACATTATATCTCAAAGGGCTATATGAGCGTTTAACATTGCCTTCAGGAAATGTTGAACACAAATACTATGTTGGGAATACTGTAGTAATTGACAGTACTGATGCTAAGCAAAGTAAAACTTTATATACGCATAAGGACCATCTAGGCTCTACCGTGACGGTAATAGACGCGAATGGCAGCGTTGTTCAGCACATAAACTATGATGCGTGGGGGAAACAAAATCGGTTCTATACTAGTAGCTCATTAGTTTTTTTGTTGAATCAACAAAGCCCCGTGGAAAGTAAAGGTTATACAGGTCATAAAGAAATTTCGGATTTAGGTATTATCCATATGAACGGTCGGATCTACGATCCGACGCTGGGTAGGTTCTTGCAGGCGGATCCGCATGTTCAAGCGCCGGGTAATTCACAGAGTTATAACCGTTATTCTTATGTGTTGAATAACCCGATGAGTTATACAGATCCATCTGGATATTTTTTCAAGGCCCTTTTCAAAGCTATAGGCAAGAATAAATGGCTTTCATCGTTTATCAGTATTGCACTTAATTTCATACCCGGATGCCAAGTATGGTGTAGTGCAGTATTTAATGCTGCCGTGACTTATGCTGTGACGGGGAGCTTGAAAGCCGCTGCTATCGGATTTGTTGCTTCTGCAATTAGTCCGGGAGGAATGAACCCCGGAGCCTTTATTGCGAGGGGAATTATAGGAGGGCTAGCAAATAAAGCCCTAGGGGGGAATTTTGGGCATGGTTTCATTGCGGCGGGTGCTGGAGGTGCCGCAGGTGGAATAGGTAATGTACCGTTAAGAATATTAGCTTCGGCAGTAATAGGAGGAACTGTTTCAAAAATAACGGGTGGAAAATTTGCTAATGGTGCTACTAGTGCGGCATTTGCAACTGCTGTTGAAGCGGGCTTCAAAGGAGAGTTTTCATCTGGTAAAAAGTTTGATTCTAACTCAGTAGAAGATGTTGATGAATTTATTAAAAACACAAAGTTAGCTTCAAAAATAACGAAAAGTGAAGATGGCACTTCAATGAGTATTGTTGCAACAATTAGCGGTAGTGCTGAAATTAGCGCTGCAGATCTTGATTCTTATGTGTCTGCTATAGAATCACAATGGACCGGGACATATTCAGATGATAATGGTAAACAGCTGTCATTAACTGTCGATCTACAAATAGTAGAGTCAGGTGGCGACATTTCAGTTTTAGCGTGTGCAAAGTGTGGCTATAGTTTAAACGAAAATAGACAACTTCGTCTTATACGTGGAATAGCGTTACAAGGAGGAAATAAAATGTGGTATAGCAAACAATACAGTGGGAAATATACAGCTGGTCACGAATTTGGCCACGTCCTTGGGTTCGACCATATTGGCACTAACCAACTAATGTCCTCAGGAGGCGGTGGTGGTTCAATTAGAAACCCTAGCTACTCGACTATAAAAACCTTGTTCGAGAATTACTAATGAAGCTAATAAATTTAATAAGTTATGTTGTTACTGTTAATTTACTTCTTGCATCACCTATTACAAAAAGTAGTGAAAAAGAAGTTTTTGTAAAAAATATTGCACCATCACTGACAACTGACGGATGGTGCAAAGGGTATGAAATTTTTTCGTTCGAAAATAAAACTACGTTAGAAAAGAAAATTTATTCAGAATCATATTGTCGTAATAGCGAAGATAGTCAAGCAAAGGTTATTACGTTAGGACCTAGCATATCGGATGAGCAAGTAAATTATGCAATGAGCTTACTGATGGCATTAGGGGTAATAGAAGGTGGATTTAATCGCTCCAGCAATAAGATTGAATTTGATTTGTCTACCCTAGAAAGCAAGGAACCACTACAGTCTATGCATGAATTAAAACACATCCATGTTGAATTAAATCAACAATGTTTACTAAATAGACATTTTAATGTTTTCGCTAAGTTAGGAAACAAAACTCACCTAGTCGAAGTTATTACAAGTGGAAAAACAGTTAAGACTATTAAAACTGAAAGAGTTGCGATTGATTGACCCGTGGTTAATTTCGAATTGAAATAGTTGGAACAAATTTTAGTTATAAGGACAAGGAGGATAAACGTTGGAGAAAAGGACTAGATATGCAAGTTCACTGGATGACCTGCTGCTAGGAGCTGTAACTGAGGTCTAAACTTCTGGGGTCAGTAGAACCAATGGGGTCAGTAGTGTTGTTTACAAAATTATCGTCATAGTTTTTACCAAATTATTTATCTGAGTTATGACGGGGATAAGAAAGCCAGCGGGAGCTGGTTTTCTTTTATCTGGCGTTTAACTTTTGAAGTTGGCGCTTCGCTTCCTTTGGTTTGGTGCCAAAGCAGACAGACGCTGCTATATCTATTCAGAGTCCAATTGATTAAAAAATGTTTCGCCATCAACAAGGTCATTTTCGTCTAGATTTTGAAAACACCTTTTGACAAGCGCAAGCTTTTCAATCTCATAGACATCGCAATCGTGATGCTCTTCGCATCGAAAGATAATTTTCTTGCGAATAGCGTTAGGTCTATCTGGTGATGGTGCAATTATCTCAGTTCTAATATCGACATGCTTTTTGCAGCAGGCCGAGCATTCGGCATTATTTGCTCCAACTTAGTAGTGGTTGATCGATGAAAACCCGCTTGGTGGCAAAGCTAATGGGCTAAAAGAAGCGATGAGCTTTATAACCCCCTAATTTACTCTGGCGAAAATCCGTGGCGAAGCATTTCGAAATCGTCTAAATCGATAACAGCTCGTTTTCCGCATCCCTTGAGAACGTAGCAAGAGTTGCTTGCTGTTATTATCTGCTGAGCCTTAACATCCATAACTGTAACAATATACCAATCTTTTACTGTGGTGTTCATAAGCTGAGCCTCACATTACTCGATAGCCTATGATTGATCTTTTCATTCAACTGCAACACTAACTACCCCTCAAAAAAGTTTAAAATTTTTTCTTTAGCCGCCTTTAACTAACTGCCCAAATCGTAAGGGAAAATTTTTAGTTGTGTGCCATTTAGGAAATTTCGGTATAAAAGTTATGCAAATATTGCCTATAACACTATTGCGAACTATTACCGTTTAGATTAATATGCTGACCATCAAGAGAAATGAGAGTGGTTTGCATTCATGTATATTTGTTTATGTCATGGTGTGACTGATAAAAAAATCGAACAAACAATTGATGATGGCGCTATGACGATGCGCGATTTATCTAAAGAGCTGCAAGTGGGTAGCCAGTGCGGCAAGTGTTGTGGTTGTTGTAAAAAAATACTTAATCGCAAACTGATCGAAATTGCAGATATCACTGAGCAAGTAGCTTAATTACTTGCTCTTAAGCATGCGTGCTTAACAATTTTTCCTTCGTTTAATTCTTCTAATTTATCCCCATACTTACGAGTTTTTATTTGCTTTTAACCCCTTCATTTATTAGGGTTATAACAAAGCAGATACGTGTATCACACGGTCATTGGTAGGAAGCCATGATAATAGACTCTTCAAAATCACTTTTTTGTGCAGTACTCATTTTAATCACCGCGGGCTGTGCGCAGTTACCTTCACGAGAGTCCATTCAACCAAGCTATGCCATTGCAGCGGATACACCCAGTACCATAGGAGATGCAGTGGGTAATAATCATCCTGGGTTATCAGGGTTTTATCCTTTAGCAGATGGGGTCGATGCCTTTGTAGCTAGGTTGGCACTCATTGATTCTGCAGAGCACACCATTGATGTGCAGTACTATTTATACCACAGACAGCAAACCACCATTTTATTTACGGCCTTTTTATTAAAAGCCGCAGATAGGGGAGTAAGAGTTCGCTTGTTGCTTGATGACTTATCGCAAGCCGACAGTGAGCTTGATTTAGCTGCACTGGCTGTTCACCCTAATATTGAAGTTCGATTATTTAATCCATTTCCTAACCGTCGTTTTAGAGCGCTTGGTTTTGTTACCAACTTTAGCCAGCTTTCTAGACGCATGCATAACAAGAGCTTTATCGTTGATAATCGGATTTTTATCACCGGTGGGCGCAACATAGGTAATGCGTATTTCTCGGCTGAAGATCATTCTGAATTTATTGATTTAGATGTTATGAGTGTTGGCGAAATTGTGCCAGAGGCATCAAAAGCATTTGATTTATATTGGAATCATCAGCTGTCTTACCCTGTTGAAGATTTGCACGGTGAACGTGATGAGCAATCACTTATTGATATCACTAAATCCTTATCGACCTATGTTGAGCAGAATCAGCAGAGTAATTACGTTGAGCAGTTACGCGAAAGCGCCTTTGTAAAACGCTTATTGCACGATGAAATAGAATTCGATTGGCAAAAGTCTGTGTTGTTTTATGATCATCCCGATAAGGTAATGAACGACGTCAGTGAAAAATCGGCCAATATGTCGCCAATGTTATTTAAAGAAATGGGTGAGCCGAAACTAAAAGCAATTATTGTGTCGCCTTACTTTATTCCTCGTGAGCAGGGCGTTAAATTACTAACCAATTGGGCAAAGCAGGGCGTTGATGTCACTGTACTGACTAATTCTTTAGCAGCTACTGATGTATCCGCGGTGCATGCTGGTTATAAAAAGTACCGAGAAGATCTCGTAAAAGGTGGGGTTAAGCTGTGGGAGTTAAAACCCAGTGACTTAATGGCCATTAAGCGCAAAGCGGGGCGTAAAGTAACTGGGTCATCACAAGCAAGTTTACACGCAAAAACCATGACCTTTGATGATGAAAAGATTTTTGTGGGCACCATGAACCTCGACCCTCGCTCGCTTGATTTAAATACCGAGATGGGCGTATTAATCGAAAGCGAAAAGCTTAGCCGCTTTTTGGCCCATTGGGTTGATACGCAAATGCCTGAATATGCCTGGAAAGTTGAGCTCAAAGATAATGACTTAGTTTGGCTCGACACAGTGAGTAATGAGCAGTTTGATGAAGAACCACAAACGTCTTCGTGGCGACGCTTTCAAGTGTGGTTTATTTCGTTATTCCCTATCGAAGATGAGCTATAAGCCATTCCTTCAGTATTTATACCTAAGCCCAACTTTTTAGTTGGGCTTTTTGTTTTCAGCCTTTAGTTGTTAACCATTTCGGGATAAAAAAAGGCGTTTGAGCGTACACGTGTAAACCCATTGTATTCAAGTGCTTAGCGTGCAAAGAAAAAATAAATATAAAAAAATGTTAAAAAAACTGGTTGGACCAATTGATCTATTGCTCGTTTTATGACGTAATGTAGGTATTACTATCTGGTCGGATGAGTTTATTATGAGCTTACGTACAAAATTAAAAAAAGTATTACCTAGTATTTCAATTACAGAACAAGAAGCGTTAGATGCGGGTGATGTTTGGTTAGAAGGTTCAATCTACCAAGGTAAACCTGATTTCGATGCACTTCGTGACGTGCCAGCAGCTAAGCTGAGCGCTGAAGAGCAAGCATTCTTAGATGGCCCAGTGAAAGAATTATTATCAATGATTGATGATTCTGAAATTCAAAACGGTGTTCATCTTCCTGACTACATTCTTGATTTCTTGAAAAAAGAGCGTTTTTTCTCGCTTATCATTCCTAAATCATTCGGCGGTTTAGAATTCAGCCCTTATGCAAACTCAACAATTGTTGCGACTATCGCGACTAAGAGTTCTGCGGTTGCGGTAACCGTGATGGTTCCTAACTCATTAGGCCCAGGTGAGCTATTACTTCACTTTGGTACTAAAGAGCAACAAGATCACTACTTACCACGTCTTGCAAATGGTCGTGATATTCCATGTTTCGCACTAACTAGCCCAGAAGCGGGTTCAGATGCGGGTGGTATTCCAGATATCGGTGTTGTTAAACGTGGTCAGTTCAATGGCGAAGAAGTGTTAGGTTTAGAAATTACCTGGGACAAACGCTACATCACACTTGCGCCAATTGCGACAGTATTAGGTTTAGCATTTAAAGTAGTTGACCCTAATGGTTTACTAGGTGGCAAAGAAAACCTAGGTATTACCTGTGCGCTTATTCCTAAAGATCACCCAGGTGTTGAACTTGGTAATCGTCATGATCCTATGGGCATCCGTTTTTACAACGGTACGACTCGCGGTGAAAAAGTATTTGTACCAATGGACTTCATCATTGGTGGTCAAAAGAACATCGGCCGTGGCTGGCAAATGCTGGTTAGCTGTTTAGGTGCAGGCCGTGGTATTTCGTTACCGGCACTTGGTGTTAGTTCATCACAAGTAGCATTTAAAGGTGCTTCAGAGTACGCAGCAGTACGTGAGCAGTTTGGTCTGGCGATTGGTCAATTCGAAGGTATCCAAGAGAAGCTTGCTGATATCGCAGGTAAAACTTACCTTCAAGAAGCAATGCGTGTTCTAACAACAGAAGGTTTAGGCATGGGCTTAAAACCATCTGTAGTTACTGCGATTGCTAAATACCACATGACAGAAATTGGTCGTAACGTGCTTGATTCAGCAATGGATATTCAAGCAGGTAAAGCAATTCAAAATGGTCCGCAAAATACATTAGCAAGTGGATATGTTGCACAACCAATCGCAATCACAGTTGAAGGTGCAAACATTCTTACTCGTAACCTTATGATTTTTGGTCAAGGTGTAATGCGTTGTCACCCTTACCTGCAATCTATGGTTGAGTCTATCCATAGCGAAGATAAAAATGCAGATAAAGAATTCAACAGCATTTTACGTAAAACAGTGGGTTACAGTGTAGCTAACAGCTTACGAGCTTTCCGTTTAGGTGTATTACCGTTTACTGCGGGTGCTAAATCGTCACTACCAGAAGTACGTGCTTACGAAAAAGCAGCGCACAAACTATCTGCAAAACTTGCAGTTTACGCTGACTTCTCGTTATTGGTACTGGGCGGTAAACTTAAGCAAGCAGAAATGTTATCTGCACGTTTAGGCGACGTAATGAGTTTCTTGTATGCGGCGATGGCATCAATTAAATACTACGAGCAAAAAGTAGCAAGCAGTGAACGTGAGCAAGCTGCGCCTTACTTCCACTATGCGACTCGCTTTGCACTACAAAGCGCTGAAGAAGCATTGCATAAGTTCTTAGATAACTTCCCTGCAAGTGGTACTCGTAAATTTATGCGTTTCATTACGATGAACTACTCAATGAAAATGCCTAAGATCAGTGATGATTTAATCCGTGAACTTGCGACTCAAGCGCAAATGGATACGGCATTTAAAGCGCAAATCACTCACTTGGTTAAACCAATTGAAGGTGATGGTCATCACATCAATGAGCAAGCGTACAAAGCGAAAATGGCATGCCTTGATTTACTTGCAAAAGTTAAAAAAGCACTGCGTGCTAAGACTATCAAGCCGGGCGTTCGTTTTGCAGAAACACTTGATAATGCACTTGTTGCAAGTGTTATCAACGAAGAAGAGTATGCAAAACTGATTGATTACAACAAGAAACGAGAAAAAGCGATTCGTGTTGATGAGTTCGATTTTGATATGAACTTACTGGATGACAATGCAAAGCCAGTTAACCCACTTAAAAGTGTGGTAAACGAGTAATTCAACAATGCAAGTCCTTAGCAGTATTAGGACTTTATCTTCGAAAACCCGTGCTTAGCACGGGTTTTTTATTGCCTATAGGCCGTTGTGCCAATAGCCAATATCACCTACCATTGCCATCGGTTTATATAAATTACAGAGCGTTATGGATCTTAGGCAATTTGTTACTTCTCACTTTTCAAACATTACAAAGCTACAGCAAGCGGCATCAGTATGGAGCGGATGCGGTGAGATTATTCGTTGCCAAATGAATGGTGCTGCTACGGTAATTAAAGCGATTGAAGTGCCTAGCCAGATTAATCATAGTCGTATTAAACAAAGTGATTTTGCACTTGCCAGAAAGCGCCAATCTTACTTAGTCGAATTTAATTGGTATCGGCATTACGCTGAGCAATTACCCCATGAAGCTGCGGCTATCCACTGTATTGAGGCAATACAAGAGGGCAGTAAACAAGCGCTGGTATTTAGTGATTTCAGTGCGCTTGGCTACCAGCCAGCAAGTGCTACACACAGCGACATTCAAGCAATTATAAACTGGCTTGCACACTTTCATGCTTTTCATTTAGCAAGCTCTGCCGATGGCCTTTGGCCGCGAGGTAGTTACTGGCATTTAGCAACGCGGCCCGATGAGCTAAAGCGCATGAGTGATTTAAGGTTAAAAGCGCAGGCGCACGCTATTGATATAGCGCTGGGTGAGTCACCTTTTCAAACGTTAATTCATGGTGATGCTAAGCTTGCCAATTTTGCGATTACGCCACAAAACCAGCATGTTCTTGGCTATGATTTTCAATATGTTGGTAAGGGTGTTGGGGTGATTGATGTCATGTATTTTTTAGGCAGTTGCTTAGATGATACGGCATTAAAATCAGTTGCAGATGACTATTTAAATCGCTATTTTGACACCCTTACACAGGCACTAAAACGTTATCAACCGAATGTAAACCCTGCGCATGTTGTTAGCAGTTGGCGAGCGCTTTGGTGTTACGCATGGAGCGATTTTTATCGTTTTTTAGCAGGTTGGAGCCCAGAACATGCAAAAATAAACGGCTACATGCAGCAGCAATTTGTAACGTACTTAAAAATAAAGGATTAGCAATGAATAAGCCAATGCGATTTGCCATTATCGGCTGTGGTGCTGTAACCGAAGTGAAAAGCGGCCCTGCTTATCAACAAGCAGAAGGTATTGCGCTTATTGGGGTGACACGCCGCGACTTAGAAAAAGCCCATGATTACGCTAAACGCCATAATATTGCAAAGGTGTTCGCATCGCCAAGCGAGCTCATTAACGATAACAGTGTTGATGCAGTGTATATTGCTACGCCGCCAGATAGCCATAAAGCGTATGCTCTTGAGGTTGCTGCGGCAGGTAAACCGTGTTGTATTGAAAAGCCACTGGCGCCAAGTTATCAAGATAGCCTTGATATTGTCGCAGCGTTTAAAGAGGCTAAACAGCCGCTATTTGTGGCTTATTATCGCCGTTCATTACCACGCTTTAATCACGTTAAACAATTACTTGAGCAAGGTGCCATTGGTAAGCCTCGTCATGTAAGTTGGCATTTAAGTAAAGCACCTAACGCCCTAGATTTATCGGGTGAATACAACTGGCGCACAGATCAAAACGTGGCTCGAGGAGGGTACTTTGACGATTTAGCCAGCCATGGTCTTGATTTACTTGCTTACCTTTTAGGTGATTTTAATAAGGTGCATGGTTTATGCGCTAATCAACAAGGCTTATATTCAGCATTCGATGCTATTACCGCTCACTGGCAGCATCAATCGGGTGTTACAGGCACCGGGAGCTGGAACTTTGCTTCAGCAAATCGTTTTGATGATGTGATTATTTATGGCAGTGAAGGCGAGCTTAGCTTTAGTGTTTTTGACGAAAAGCCGATTGTGCTTAACAATGCACAGGGCGCACAACAGCTCGTAATTGATAACCCTGCACATATTCAACAATATCATGTTGAAAACATGGCGAACTATTTTCATGCTCAGCAACCCCACCCATCAACTGGTGAAACTGCATTACACACAAGTTGGGTTATGGAGCAGATTTTATCGGCTTAGTGCTCAAACGCTGCATTGAAGGCATTTACAATTTGTGTGTTTTCACCTTCATGAAATAGCGTCATTAAACGCTCACTAATTAAAGTGCGTACTTTTTCTGTTTTAAGCGCTTTGTCGAACAGCGCGATTGCTTGTTTGCCGACCTCTGTTGGTGAGCAAGCAATATAACCAAACACCGCGGCTTTTTCTGGTTTAAGGCTGAGGTAACGAATACTACTCATTCCCGGAGCTCGTTTATAACGGTTGCTAAATACAGTTTGGTATTCTAAAACGGCATCAATTTTATTTTGAAATAACATTTGCCCAAGCCTTGGTGCATTTGTTGCCCCATCGAGTATGAAAAAGTGCTCATCATTTAAACGGACAAACTTATCAATCTCTTCTGAGTAAGAACGGCCTTTGGTGACCCCTATTGTTAAGTCGTAGTAATAGATAGCTTGTAGTAGGGTAATGGCGTCTGGAATAGTGGGCTTATTAAATACCACCAGTTTATTTGAAGGAAATGCCATCAGAGGGTACTGACTAAACACAGCATGAACCTCACGCTCTGGGGTTTTTAATTTATTGTACAAACAAACATTGTTCATTTTTCTTAGTTGCTGCCACTCTCTTAAGCGGCTTGCAGGTATAAAATGTAGGCTGATTTCATCGCCTAATTCAGCTGCGGCAGCCAGCAAAAACGTGGTGGCCTCATTTTCAGGGTTACCGCCATCTTGCGGAACAAAGTCAGCCATAACTTGAATATCGAGTGTTTCACTGTGGGCTGGTAAGCAAATACACAGAAGGAGTATCGAAGTGAAGATAAGCGTTTTCATTACTGCAGGCCCAAAAATAAATGAATTGTTAAACATTGCCGGTGCGTGTTGTTGCAAAAAAATTAATATTTGCAAGGTGCTGTATAATATTAGACCAATTCAAAGAATTAATGCGGTGAACATGCATTTTTTGCAGTCGAGAAGACTATTTTGCGCTAAAATAGGCGTAATTTATTTCATTTAGGTTCTACTTATGTCTATCCATGTAATTACTCATCCGTTAGTTCAACACAAACTTGGCCTTATGCGCGCGCAAGGTATTAGCACAAAAAGTTTCCGTGAGCTGGCGTCTGAAGTAGGTACCTTGCTTACTTACGAAGCAACAAAAAACCTACCATTAGAAAGCGTACAAATCACTGGATGGGATGGTTCAACATTAGATGTAGAGCATATCAAAGGTAAAAAAATTACTGTTGTGCCTATTCTTCGTGCCGGCCTTGGTATGATGGATGGTGTTATGCAGTTATTACCTGCTGCAAAAGTAAGTGTTGTTGGTCTTCAGCGTAACGAAGAAACATTAGAGCCAGTACCTTACTTTGAAAAGCTGGTTGGTAAAATTGATGAGCGTTTAAGCCTTGTTATTGATCCAATGCTGGCAACCGGTGGTTCAATGATCGCAACTATCGATATGCTGAAAAAAGCAGGCTGTAAAGATATTAAAGTGATTGTATTAGTGGCAGCACCAGAAGGCGTAGAAAAAACCCTTGCAGCGCACCCAGATGTTGAAATTTTCACAGCATCTCTAGACAGTCACTTAAACGAAAAAGGATATATCATTCCAGGCTTAGGAGATGCCGGTGACAAGATTTTTGGCACAGTGTAAGGCGCTCACGTGGAAAATCATCAAACATTTTCGTTAAAAACCATTCTAACTGGCGCGCAAATGCTGTTTGTCGCATTTGGCGCACTGGTACTTGTGCCGTTACTTACAGGCCTTGATCCTAATGTGGCTTTATTTACTGCAGGTTTAGGAACTTTACTGTTTCATGTGGTTACCAAAGGCCAAGTTCCCATCTTTTTAGCATCATCTTTTGCTTTCATTGCACCTATTATCGCCTCGGTACAAATGTGGGGCATTCCCGCAACTATGGGTGGTTTAATGGTGGCAGGCTTTTGCTATTTTGCGCTTAGCTTGATTGTAAAATTTAAAGGCGTGAATGCGCTGCATAAAGTGTTACCACCTGTGGTTGTTGGCCCTGTGATCATGGTGATTGGTTTAGCCTTAGCCCCCGTCGCTGTGAATATGGCAATGGGTAAAGCAGGGGATGGCAGTGCACAATTAGTTCCTTATGAGCAAGCAATTTGGGTATCTGGTTTATCATTACTGGTTACGCTGATTTTTGCGGTATGGGGCAAAGGTGTATTTAAACTTATTCCTATTCTTGCAGGTGTGGTTGCAGGTTACCTAGCTTCGCTCTTTTTAGGAATTGTTGAATTTAATGCGGTTACTGAAGCAAACTGGTTTGCTGTGCCGGCATTTACTTACCCTGAGTTTAAGTGGCAAGCTATTTTGTTTATGGTGCCGGTGGCCATTGCGCCCGCTATTGAACATATTGGCGATATGATGGCTATTAGCCAAGTCACGGGTAAAGACTATTTAAAGAAACCAGGTTTACACCGCACTTTATTTGGTGATGGCTTAGCAACCTCTGCGGCATCAGTTTTTGGTGGTCCACCTAATACAACGTACTCTGAAGTAACGGGGGCGGTAATGCTTACGCGTAACTTCAACCCTCGCGTGATGCTTTGGACGGCAATTATCGCAATTGTGCTCGCGTTTGTGGCAAAAATGGGCGCGGGTTTACAAACTATTCCGGTTCCTGTGATGGGCGGCATCATGATTTTGCTGTTTGGTTCTATCGCCGTTGTAGGTTTAAATACCTTAGTAAAATCAGGTGAAGACCTTACCGCGCCTCGTAATCTGACTATCGTCGCACTGATTTTAGTGTTTGGTATTGGTGGCATGCATATCGGTGGTGATGAGTTTAGTTTACAAGGTGTGAGCTTATGCGCAATTTTGGGGATTATCTTAAATGCTGTTCTCCCCAAAGCAGTGCAACAAGCTGATTAGAACTTAAATACTGCTTGAATATTGCACCAAAAAAGCGCATTAAATATGCGCTTTTTTTGTAACCATTTAAAAAATAAGGAATTATAAAACTGGTCTACTAACTGCATTTATCTCTATGTCATACTGGTAGGAGCGATTATGCAAGAGGCAAATGTTGTGGATATTACCCCGTTTTTAGCAAAGCATCAGTTACCACTCAAGTATCAATACTTAAGTGAGCAGTTTTTTATACCCCTCGCGCACGATATCTTGAGCGCAAAAATGACCGGCCAAACAATGCTGGTGGCTATTAACGGCTGCCAAGGCTCAGGCAAAACAACCCTCGCTGATTTCTTAGTGACTTGGGTAAATAGCAATACCGAATTTAATAGCGTGTCATTATCAATCGATGACTTTTATTTAAGTCGTGATGCGCGCAATGAGCTTGCTAAAGATGTTCATCCCTTGTTTGCGAGTCGTGGTGTACCGGGTACACATGATACGCAATTAATGGAACAAACTTTATCAGCTTTGTTGGCTGGTAAAGTGGGCGTGCCATTACCTCAATTTGATAAGCTAACGGATGATCCAGTGCCAAAAGACCAGTGGCCGAGCAACCAAAAGCCGATTGATATCGTGTTTTTTGAAGGCTGGTGTGTAGCCAGTACGCCCCAGCAGCCTTATCAACTACAAACCCCGGTAAATGAATTAGAACAACTAGAAGATGCCGACGGCATTTGGCGCCGCTGCGTAAATAGCTGCCTAGCAAATGAATATCAACATGTATTCGCAATGGCTGATTACACCATTATGTTAAAAGCGCCTTCATTCGAAGATGTGTATGCGTGGCGCTTAGAGCAAGAGCATAAGTTAATTGCCAAAAAAGGTCAGGGGCAGGGCACATTTGACGAAGTGAGCTTAAAGCGTTTTATCTCTCATTTTGAACGGATTACGCGTGAAAACTTAGCCACCCTAGCCCACAGCGTTGATGCGCTATTATTGCTCGATACCGAGCGTGATATCACCAAGATGGAACTGCTGGCCGACCAAATTGCTCAACCACTTATATTTACTGACTTAGATGGGACATTGCTCGATCACGACAGTTACGAGTGTGAGGTGATCAAACCATTTTTGGCAAAGTTGAATGATACCGGTGTCAATGTGATTTTTAATACCAGCAAAACCTTTGCTGAAGTCACTGATATTCAAAAAGGTTTGGATCATCACCAACCTTTTATTGTGGAAAATGGTGCGGCTGTTTATATCCCGAAAGACTATTTTAAAGTAAAGCCGATTGGCTGTGATGAATATAAAGGTTATTGGCGCTTTGCCATGACGCAAAGTACCGATAAATTGCATGAAGATCTTAAACAATATGCCAGTCAATTTAGCCATTGTGTACGCTTATTTAGTCAATTTAGTGCACAAGAAATAGCCGAGTTAACAGGACTCCCCGTCGATAAAAGTGAACTGGCTTTAAAGCGTCAATATTCAGATCCGGTTTGTTTCTCTGGCAGCAATGAAGAAAAGCAAGGTTTGATAGATGCAATGAGCCAAGCAGGCTACGAAGTACTTGTTGGCGGGCGATTTATCCATTTAACCAAAGGCAACAACAAAGGGCTTGCACAAAAATGGCTGTTAAATCAGTTCAAAAAAGCCTATCGCAATCCATTTACTGTGATTGCCCTTGGCGACAGTCAAAACGATGTAGCCATGCTAAAAGCGGCTGACACTGCTATTTTAATCAATAATCCTGGCAGCCAAGTGCAATCACAAATATTACAAAAAGCATGGCAGCTCAGCGAAAAACCAGCCCCAGCAGGTTGGGTTCAAGAAGTTTCTGCGTTAACTATCATCAAAGCGCGTTTTGCAGCAAAACAGGAGCAATCTCATGGCTGATTTTTATCAAAATGGCATTATCACGACCTTACACAATATTGCTGACCGCCCAGTAGAAGAACTAGAAAAAGAGTTGTTGGGCTTTTCAAAACAACGCCCAATGGGCCTAATTTTACCTTCGCTTTACAGTGAGCTAGAAGGACCCGCATTGCAAAACATAATTGCAGAACTGAAACATGTACCTTATTTATCGCAAATTACCATTGGCTTAGATCGCGCTGATGAAAGCCAATATCGTCATGCCCTGCAGTTTTTTGCGGAGCTTGATCAGCCTCATAAAGTACTTTGGAATGATGGTCCGCGTTTACAGGCTCTTGATAAAGAACTACAAAAATTGGGCGTTGCCCCACGAGAGCTAGGTAAAGGTCGCAATGTTTGGTATTGCATGGGCTATAAGTTGGCAACCTCAAAAGTTGAGTCAATTGCGCTGCATGACTGCGATATTTTGACTTACGACAGAGCGCTTTTAGCACGCTTAATTTACCCCGTTGCTCACCCTCGTTTTAACTATGAATTTTGTAAAGGGTTTTACCCGCGCACCGCTGAGGGCAAAATTAATGGTCGCGTGTCACGTTTGCTGGTAACCCCATTATTGCGTTCATTTAAAACAATTTTAGGCAGCAACGATTATTTAGAATACATGGATTCGTTTCGCTACCCATTAGCGGGTGAGTTTTCATTCCGCCGTGATGTACTCAACGATATTCGTATTCCAAGTGACTGGGGTCTCGAAATTGGCGTGTTATCAGAGATGTATCGTAACTACTCGCATAACCGTTTGTGTCAGGTCGATATTGCTGATAACTATGATCATAAACACCAAGACCTATCGCTAGAAAACCAAGCGGCAGGCTTGTCAAAAATGTCGATTGATATTACCAAAGCTTTATTCAGGAAGTTGGCTACGCAGGGGGTTACCTTTACCAGTGAAACAATTCGGTCGTTAAAAGCAACCTATTACCGTATCGCACTCGATTTTATTGAAACCTATCACAATGATGCGCTGATGAATGGCTTAACACTTGATATTCACCATGAAGAAAAAGCGGTCGAAATGTTTGCACAGAATATCATGAATGCGGGTCAGCACTTTTTAGAAAACCCAATGGAAGCACCGTTTGTGCCGAGTTGGAACCGAGTTGCTTCGGCAATGCCAGATGTATTTGCTCGCTTAGAAGAAGCCGTAGAGCTTGATAACAAAGATTATATTTAACGGGGAAGGCACGTGACTTTAGAGCTTTTGCAACAACGGGTTATACAGCATTTAACGTGTATTTATGCTGAGGTTGAACTACCAACAACCCTTGAACAACTTGCCGACAGGCTGATCAATACGATGCAAGGTGATGATCCTGTTCGTGACCCGACGCCACATAAAAACCGTTGGGATGAGCAAGATATGATTTTAATCGCTTATGGTGATTCTATCATTCGTCATGCTAATACGGATGACGCGGTTGCTAAGCCTGAAGAGCCGCCTTTGCATACCTTGCATCGCTTTGTTAAAAACCAGTGTTTGCCTGAACTCAATGCCCTGCATATTTTGCCGTTTTACCCATATAGCTCCGACGAAGGTTTTGCAGTGATGAACTATGTGCAAGTGAATGAAGCGCTTGGCAATTGGCAGCATATTCGCGATATTTCAGCGGATGTCAGGTTGATGGCCGATTTAGTGATTAACCATTGTTCAAGCCGCAGCGTTTGGTTTGAAAACTTTATTCAAGGCAAAGAGCCGGGGAAAGGGTACTTTAAAACCGCGAAGCCGAGTGACGACCTTGTGCAAGTTGTTCGCCCGCGTACATCACCGCTTTTACAAGCGGTTGAAACAAAAGATGGTTTGCAACATGTGTGGTGTACGTTTAGTCATGACCAAGTCGATTTTGATTTTGCCAACCCAGATGTACTGAATGAATTTGTAGGGATAATTCGCCATTACTTAGATAATGGTGTACGTATTTTTCGTCTTGATGCAGTGGCATTTTTATGGAAAAAGCTTAATACCCGCTGCATCAACTTACCTGAAACTCATGAGGTGATCAGGTTACTTCGTACCCTTATAGAGCATGTTGAACCTAATGTGATTATTATCACTGAAACTAACATTCCTAACCGCGAAAACCTGTCGTACTTTGGTAATGCCAACGAAGCGCACTGTATTTACAATTTCTCACTGCCACCGCTGTTATTGCACACTTTGCTCAGTGGTGACAGCACCGCATTAAAACATTGGATGATGAGTATGCCGCCAGCCCAGCAAGGGACGGCTTACTTTAACTTTATCGCATCTCATGATGGCATTGGTTTACGCCCCGTTGAAGGCCTGCTCGATCAAGCGCAAATAGCGGAAATGGTAAGTACAACTGCAAAATATGGCGGCAAAGTCTCATTACGTACTGCACCAGATGGTACCAATACTCCTTATGAGTTAAACATTGCCTTATTTGATGCACTGCAAGGAACGCATCAAGGCCCTGATAAGTGGGGTGTTGCTCGCTTTTTATGTGCGCATGCCATTATGTTTGCGCTTGAAGGTATTCCTGGTTTGTATATTCATAGTCTACTTGGTACTACCAACGATTATGATCGCTTTGAAAATAGCCAGCATAACCGAGCGATTAACCGTCACCGTTGGCAGGAATCTGATTTATTGGCAAAGCTGAGTAACGAAAATGCTCATCATCGTACTGTGTTTAAAGCGATGAAAAACCTAATGGCTATTCGTAAGGCACAAAGTGCATTTCACCCTAATGCAACCCAATATACGTTGCATTTAAGCGAGGGGTTATTTGGTTTTTGGCGACAAAGTATTAACCGTTCACAGAGCATGTTTTGTGTTTATAACATTAGTGATGAGGTACAAACACTCACCCTTGCTGATTTGAACTTAATAGAAACAGAGCAGTGGAAAGATCTGATCACCGCAGAAGTGATTGCAGAACATACTCAAACCTTGTCTTTGGCTCCTTACCAAGCGGTTTGGCTCAGTAATAAATAAACTTTTCATGCAAATCCGTTCGTTAACAAGCAAGCCCACCATAGGGTTTGCTTGTTAACAAATAATTCAGAATTATCGTACAATACTACCTTATTACACACCAAATTATCACTTCGCCCTAATTTATAGTGAAATCGTCTTAGTAAATAAGGCTTATTTAATCTAAATTACCTTTTTTCTCAAAAAATATGGTTAACAATATTTACAATGTAAAAAGCAACTATTATCATTCTGCTTTTATTTTTAGGTGCGTTTTACAATGAAGAAAGCAGTACTCTCTCTCGCTGTGTCATTGGCTTTGACTCCACTATACAGTGTTGCAAATGATGACATGCAAGCTCAACTCGAAAAACTTCAACAACAACTCCTTGAACAACAAAAAGCGATTGATTACTTAAAAAGTCAATTAGAAGCAAAAAACACCCAGCAAGTTGCAGTGCAACAAAAAGCCCCAGTTGTTACTGAGCAGGCAGCACCCGTTGCTACAGTCGCAAGCAAAAAAGAATCAAAACTTACTTTTAAAAGCTACGGTACTTTGCTTTATAAAAATGACGAAGTATTTGCCAACGTTCAAGATACTTCTCCAGAGCGCCGCGCCACAACAGATTTAGAGCGTGTTGTTACTGAGTTCGAATATGAAATTGATGATAAATGGAAAGTCGAATTTGAACTTGAGTATGAACACGGCGGTACAGGTACCACGCTTGAATACGACGGCTTTGAAGAATTTGGCGAATTTGAATCAGAAGTTGAAGCGGGTGGTGAAGTTATTGTCGAAAAGCTACAGCTAGAATATGAATATAACCCTAACTTTACAGTCAAGTTTGGTCATATATATGTTCCGGTAGGCTTAGGCACAGACTTAAACAAGCCTGATCAATACTTTACCACGACTCGCCATTGGGGTGAGGCAACTATGATCCCGCAAGTTTGGCATGAAACTGGGGTTAACTTAATTTCTCGTTGGTCTGACTTTACACTGCAAACATTGGTGACGACGGGTCTTAACTCTGAATACTTCCGTTCCACTAATTGGGTCGCGGGTGGTGCACAGCAACGCTTTGAAGAAAATACCGCAGATGATTTAGCGCTCACATTACGCCTTGATTATGGCAATGTTAAAGCCGGTAAAGGTTTTGGGGTTAGTTACTATTCGGCAAATACATCTGATAACCGTCGCAATCAGGGCAAACTTGATGTGGATGGAAACGTGTCTATTCTCGGGTTACATGGTGCATGGACGTTAGATGATCTTGTGTTCCGTGGTCAGTACTTATATGGCGAGTTAGAAGACTCAGTTGCTATCACTGCTGCTAATAAAACTACGCCGGGTCTTCGTCCGGGAAGCTTTGCACAGCTTGGTAGCAAAGCTGAATCTGCATTTGTAGAAGCCGCTTATAATATGCAGGGGCTGTTTGATTTATCTTCGCCGCTGTATGTATTTACCTCGTTTGATTATGCCAATCCAATGCTTGAAGTGGCCAGTGGTGCGGCTATCCATCGTTACGACATTCGTGAGCTTAACTTTGGTTTAAATTACCTTCCAAACAAAAACTTAATTCTAAAACTTCAGGGCGGTCAACGTTATTACGCACAAGACGATATCGATGACACGACTCACTTTAGCGCCTCTCTTGGCTATAAATTTTCAACAGAACTATAAAGGAACCTTGGGATGAAAACTGTATTAAACAGCATCACAGCTGTCATTTTAGCGTCAACACTTGTTGCATGTGGTTCGTCTTCTTCGGATGATTCTTCAGATACAAGCACACCCGTTACTGAAGTAACAGGCTTTAGCTATGATGCAACTGACTTAATTGAAAACGTAACTGAGCAAGTAATTGTTGATGGTTACGAAATGCTAAACAGCAAGGCAACGGTTCTACATAACGCGACACTCACATTATTAGAAAACAAAAACGCAGCTGCGCTGGCTGCTGCTCAACAAGCTTGGAAAGATGCACGTGTATTCTGGGAGCAAGGAGAGTCACATATCTTTGGTCCTGTTGATAGTTTATCAATTGATCCACATCTTGATACTTGGCCACTGAATACCGCTGATTTAGAAGCACTACTTGCAAGTAACACAACGTTCTCTGCTGATAATGTGAAGAACTTTGACGATGGTGTACAAGGTTTCCACACCATGGAGTTTTTATTATTCGGTAATGGCGTTGAAGATAACGATAAGTCAATTGACGAAATGAATGTGCGTGAAATGGAATACTTAATTGCATGTGCTGAAGTATTTAATATTCATACACAAAGCCTTGTTGATGCATGGGTTATCTCTGCAAATGCGGATGATGAACCTGCTTATAAAGATTATTTATTAACACCGGGCAATGATAAATACTCATCTGAGTTAGGTGTTATCGAAGAGTTAGTCAATGGGGTTATCGGTATTGTTGATGAGGTAGGTAACGGTAAAATTGCAGAACCATTTGGTACTAGCAAAGACACAGCTGACACATCATTGGTTGAATCACAATATAGCTGGAACTCATTAACTGACTTTAGCAACAACATTGTTGGTGTACAAAATGTGTTTTTAGGCACATTCAGCGATGAAAACGACAGCCCAGGTCTTAAAGCATTTATCAATGCCGGTGACGCTGAACTAGCAGCGAAAGTTGAAACTCAAATTTCAGCAGCGATTTCAGCGATTGATGCCATTGCAGGCGCAGATGATATGCCATTTAGACAAGCGATTAAGGATGATGCTGGTCGCGTTCGAATTCAAACAGCGATTGATGCGCTAGGTGAATTACAAGCGACCCTTGAAGAAGAAGTTGTGCCACTTATCAAAGAGTGGAATTTATAATCGCTGGGGAAGCATCTGCTTCCCCTCTTTACAAGATACCGTCATGAATGTAAAAGCAATTAAACCAATTCTATTTGCTTTCACAGCCATATCTTTAGTGGCATGTGGAAGTAAAACCAGCGATAAAAGCGCGACCGAAACGACAACACCACCCCCAACAAGCAGCGAAACTGATCCAAATTATATTGATGTCGTTGCCTTGGCAGGTGATGCGACAGCCCTCGATACCAATAATTCAGGCCATGGTTTCTCTACACCTATGCCTAATTTAAGTGATTCAGAACTCGATATTCACTTAACTGGCGATGCTAATTTTGAAACATCCTTTACGACAGCCCCGAATGATGCACACCCGGAACTCGATGGTTTAGGGCCTGTTTTTAATAACAATAACTGTAATGCTTGTCACCAACGAGATGGTCGCCCAAGTACCATTGTTCCAACCGCTGAACAGCAAACTGTGAAGTTAGCGAATGATGCAGGGATCTTTTTACGCGTTAGCTTAGCTGATGGCGTGTGTGAAATGCCAAGTAGTGTCAATGATTTTTGTCAGGTTACAGGCGTTGAAGGGTTTGGGGATCAACTCTTTCATCGGGGGATTTTACAAGCCCGTGAAGACTGGCAAACGCATAATTTTGGTGGCCAAGCTGATGTATATCTAAGCTATGATTACACGGAGTTTAGCTACCCGGATGGTAGTACTGTCACGTTGAAAAAGCCGGTATTTACTATCGACAATGCATGGGACTCACCTGAAAACTTCAGTTTAAGTGCCCTTGCCAATGAAGATGTACGTTTTAGTGCCCGTAATGGCATGCCTGTCTTTGGTCTTGGATTGCTTGAAGCGATTGAAGAGCAAGATATTCTAGCCCTTGAAGATGTTGATGATGCCGACAACGATGGAATTTCTGGTAAAGCAAACTGGGTATTTGATGCTGTTAAGGCTCAAGCGGGTGATGAAAACCCTGTGTCACTTGGACGATTTGGTTGGAAAGCCAGTACACCATCAGTCAGACAGCAATCACTAGGTGCACTGCGTGGTGACATGGGGGTAACCAACTCATTGTTCCCTGAAGAAAGCATTGCTAATACATTAATGCACGAAAGTTATTTATCTCGTACTAACTATCAAGATACCGGTTCTGATGAGCAAGGATTGCCAGAAGCGAGTGATGAGTTTTCTGATACGGTCGTGTTTTACGCAGAAACGCTTGCTGTGCCAGCTCGTCGTAATGTTGCCGACGAAGATGTTAAAGCCGGTGCACGTTTATTCAACGAATTAAACTGTACTGGTTGTCATACGCCTCGTTTTGTAACCGCAAATGGTGCCGCTTTATTGTTGGGCGGTATTGCAGCGCCTGCGGCTGTAAAAGGGCAAGAAATTTGGCCATTTACCGACATGTTGTTACATGACATGGGTGAAGAGCTTGCTGATAACCGTCGTGATTTTATGGCAACAGGCCGTGAGTGGAAAACGCGTCCGCTTTGGGGGATTGGTTTAACGAAAACAGTTAACCCTGCCGCAGGTTTCTTACATGATGGGCGCGCAGCCACACTTGAAGAAGCGATTTTATGGCATGGTGGTGAAGCTGAAAAAAGTAAGCGTGAATTTACAGAGCTTAGCAGTGAAAAAAGAGCTCAGTTAATTAGCTTTTTACAATCACTATAGCTTTAAACCCTTTAAAAGCGCACTGTCAACGCCCTTTACAGTGCGCTTTTTGTTGCCTCTAAGAGAAGTGATTCAACACAAAAGGGAAGGGGATTTTTATTCGCTTTACTGAAAACGCGAAAGTTAATTGCTAAGTTATCACTGTGAATTTGTTCAACTAGCTTGAGCGTTTGTTCGTTATGTTGGCTGAAAATGGCCACTTCATGATGCATAGGTCCGGTTGCGTGCTTATTCAGTAAATCATAAATATTTACCAAAGCAAACGCCCCCAACGTAACATGACCGCCGATAGTGACGTCTATTTTTTCTGCTACAACGCTAAGTGGCCAATTTATTGCACCAACCCTTACATCTTTGCGTTTGTTTAACTCATCAAGCGCTGCAATCGCCCCTATTGCCATGGCATCGTTGGCAGCCCAAACAATATTAATACTTGGTTGATGGCTAAAATAGCCGAGGCTCTGGCGATACGCTTGTGTTGCTGACCAGTTGGCAACTGTTTTCGCGGTGATAGTCGCATTATCATGCGTTTGAACACTTTGCTCTAAACCATGCTCTCTATCAAGTGCTGCATGGGTCGTGTAATCACCATTTATCGCGAAAATATTAGCCGTGTGCTGCGTTTGTTCTATTAGCTTATCGGCTAATAGTTGCCCCGCTTGTTTATTATCGGGCACCACGCTACCTGCGATATTAATACCCTGATCAATCAAACGGTTTAGTTCTTGTTCTGATGGGCGGTTAAGTAAAAAATAGATGGGCGTAGAGATGTGCTTTAAGCTCAAAAGTTGTTGGGTAAGCACACTTTTCTCATCAACTAAAATCAACATATCTGGCTTAGCTTTAAGCGCCTTAGCCACTAATGACTTCATTTCAATATGATTCCGGTTGGCATAATGAATCGTTAAATCGAGATCAAAGTCTTTGGCAGCGTCACGCATCAACTGCGACACTTCAAACCAAAACGGGCCCGTGACATTGGTATCGGCATGACCGGGGTTTATAAAAATAATACTTTGCTTGGCAAAAACACTCGGTAAGCAAAATAGGCAGATAGTGAAAAATACCGCTTTAAGCATAGTCTTATTAGGTTAAAAGGCCGATAGGGAAGAGTATAGCTTGAATTGTCAGGTTTTAAGTAAATGATTGGAATTGGATAGTATTTTTAATACCGGATAGAAAAAGGGCTGCACAAATGTGTAGCCCCAAGAGAATCAAATATTTTACGATTAGAAATCGTAAGATAGTCTTAAGTAGCCGAAACGACCGATGTTATCGTAACTCGCACTACCAGAACCTGTACCTAACGTACCGTATGGAAGTTTGCGGTTGAAGATATTATCTACACCCAGCTTCACACCAAAACCATTTTCAAAGTTATAACCAATTGTTGCATCAGAGATAACGTAAGTACCAAATGTCATTAAGCTATTTGGATTCGGGTTATCTGCAAGTTCTTGGTCAGTGTAAAGGCTCACTTCATCTAGATAACGTGTATCAAACGTTGTAAAGAAGCCATCACGCTTATACGAAATTGAAAGGTTTGCTTGCCATTTCGCTTCACCGGTTGTGCCAGCGTACTCATAGTAGTCGCTAGTTTGGTCTTGGAATGGGAAGGTTTTACGCTCGATTAAGTACGTACCAATTAAACGTGTTGAGAAGTTGCCTTCTAGTGCATCAAAGTCATAACCTAATTCGAAGTCAACACCTGATGCTTCTTGACCAGACACGTTCAGAACTGAGTTTTGAATAAGTGTAATTTCATGTGAGCTGCTATCACGCGTGATCAGGTTACAGTATTGGTTATTAATACCACCTTCTGCATCCACACAGCGGTCAAGAATGTCTTGTGAACCGATGGTTGAAATCGCGTCTTCAAGCTCAATTTTCCAGTAGTCAACTGTCACTACTGCGTTTTCAATGAATGAAGGTTGGTAAACAAAACCAATTGTTGTACTGGTTGATTCTTCGCCTTTCACGTCTCGGTTACCACTTACTAAACCTTCAAGGGTTTGTGCATCGTAATCTGATTCAAAATCAGCAGGTACACCAAGGGCAGCACAGTTCGCGCGGCGTACTTCTGAGTTTTGTAAATCATTTAGGTTGTCAGCTAAACACGGATCGTCAACACTGTAGAATGTTTGGCTTGGTGCACCAAAGATTTCGCCAATGTTTGGCGCGCGAAGTGCTTCAGATTGCGTTGCACGTACTCGTAGTTGATCGTTAACTGTCCAATCTAAACCAAGTTTCCAACTTGTTGCATTACCAATTGTGCTGTAATCAGCGTAACGTACCGCTGTATCGAGTACTAAGTCTTGTACAAGTGGCAAGTCAGCAAGAAGTGGGATTGATGCTTCGAAGTAAATTTCGTTTACGTCAAACTCACCTTTGTCTTCGCCAAGCGCGTTAAAGAAGGTACCGGCTGCGTTGTCTGGCTCTTTAGTTTCGCTTTCTTCTTTACGGTATTCAACACCCGCTGCAAAACCAATATAACCAGCTGGTAATTCATAAATTGCTGAATTTGCAAGTGAAGCAGACACAACTGTTTGGGTAATCTTTGAAGTACCTACTGAAACAGTATTGATGTAATCAATCGCTTCTTGGCTTGGTGCACCGAAGCCCATGATATTAACAGGGACACAACCTTCAGCACGCGCTTCTTCGCTGCGACAAACAACATTGCCTGAACCATCATCTACAGCATCAAGGGCATTGTAGTAGTTTGCCATGATCATGTTAGCGCCATTAACACGCTCTAAATCAGTTTGACCATATACAACTGACGCATCTAATTCCCAATCTGTGAATACAGTGCCTTTTAAACCTGCAACAAAACGAGTCGTTTCACGTGTATTGTCTTCAACACGACGACCTAAATCAGTCATCATGCGGTTAACCATGATTGAGCTAACACCTTCTTGTTCCATTAGATCTTTAACGCTTGAATCAAGGTAAGGGTTATCAATCTTGATACTGTTATTTGGGTTAAAGAAGAAGAATGCTGGCTGACCAATGCTCTGACCTTCGCTATTTACGTATTTAGCTTCAAGATACGCATTCATGTTTTCTGCGATATCATAGTTCGCTTTGAAGTTTATGTTGTAGCGTTCAAATTCAGGTTGAATTTGGTTGAACTGTGCTAGGTTAAATGAATCACAGTTAGCACATGCAAGGCCATCCACTTGGTCGCCAATGTTAAGTTCACGATAAGTACCATCTGGGTTAAATGAATTTACAAAGCCATTACTTAGCGCGAATACACCTGCGTTATTAATCGCATAGTAGCCTGCATTTGGCGTATAAATGTAGTCAGGGAAAGCAGGATCATCTTTGTTTTCTGCTGTTTGCGCAGTGTTGCGCATATTGCGGTAAGAGCCATCAGTCCAAGGGTGGTCTAACGCATTTAAAGTATCTTGGCCAGAATACTCAACAGAGAATGCCACGTTACCGCGGTCATTATCGAAGTTAGTGCCGTAAGAGAATGTTGCTTTTTCGTTGCTATAATCGCTTAGATCAGATTCGCCTCGAGTAACACTCGCGCTAAAACCTTCGATGTTCTTTTTAAGAATGAAGTTAACTACACCTGTTACAGCATCGGCACCGTATACAGCTGATGCACCACCTGTGATGATTTCAACACGCTCAACCCATGTGCTTGGAATTGTATTTGTATCAACTGATTGAGAGCCTGCAGAGCTAGAAACGTGACGCTTACCATTGACAAGTACCAGCGTACGGTCAGTACCCATATTACGTAAATCAAGAATGCTTAAACCCGCAGTACCGATGTAACGGCCAGAGTTTGAAAGCGAAAACGTATTACCAAGAGCTGGTAATTTATTAAGCGCTTCACCGATATTAACAGCACCAGTATTAATTAAGTCATCACCACTGATCACGGTCACTGGTGCAGGTGCAATAGCACCTTCACGTAAAATACGAGAACCTGTTACTTCGATACGGTCGATTGTTTGTACACCTTCTTCATCAGCAGCAAATGACTGACCTGAAATTGCAAGTGCAGATGTGCACAGGGCAAGCTTAATACTTGCACCTAAGATGTTATGTTTTTTCATTGTTTCACCTGTTAGTTTTTATTTTATCCCTTAAAGGGTTGTTAACAGTTGTTCTTAAAATGTTAACGCGGTGCACTTTATCATTGTCCCTATTATTTGCAAACAAAAACTACGTATCAATTTGTACACATCTAATTTCAATTTAAACAGTGTGTTAGGTTCTTTGTGGGGTTCAGGTGTTTTTTGTTTGTTGTGAAAAGGTGGTTACAGAATATTTACTTTGTTGCTGTATTCGGTATTTTAATGGCATTAGGTTTACGTAGCGTTTCGCTTTATAATGGGTGCATAATTTGTATTTGGTTGAGAGTGTATGAAAGCCATTTTTATTAGTTTTTTAATCGTTTTTTCCAGTCTGAGCGCGGCCAACAATATTGACCTTGAGGCCAATATGAAAAACATGGGGCTTGCTTATAAAAACTCAGTGCGAGCAACTGATTTAGCTACCTTTAATACCGCTATTGATGAATTTATTGAGTTGTTAGAGACAGCCAAAACAGCTGATTTTAAACAGCATAAAACGGCGTCTTTAGAAGGGCTTGATAAAGTCATAAATCAAGCAAAGCAAGCTAAGCAACTTGCAACGACTCGTGGCCTTGAAGCAGCAAAAGCGCCGCTTAAATCTATTGATGAGCTACGTAAAAAATACCATGAGCTCCATGAGCCGCCAGGTTTTTGGGAATTGCTATTTGGTAAGTAAGTTATTGAGTTAAAATTACTTTAATTTAAAAAAGGTGCCTAGGCACCTTTTTTAACGCTTTTTCTTTTTACCTTGAACGGCTTTAAAGCGCGGATTGTCTTTATTAATAACATAGACACGACCTTTACGCTTTACGATTTGGCAGCCCGGGCGGTTCTTCGCGCTTTTTAATGAACTTAATACTTTCATGTTCTTTCCTTATAGCAACTATTTGCTCGCTAAGCTTTTAAAACGACGATTAAACGCAGCAACACGGCCATCGCTTGCAACGGCTTTTTGCTTACCGGTATAAAACGGGTGTGAATCGCTTGATACGTCAATTGGCACATAAGGGTAGGTTTTGCCCTCAAGTTCAATCGTGCGCGAAGTTTTGATTGTCGAACCAATAATAAAATAGCTGTCTGCCGCTGTATCATGAAACGCGACTTGCTGGTAATCAGGGTGGATATTTGGCTTCATAATGCATCTATTTGTTATGTGATAATGTAGCGATTGTAGAGTGGTCGACTATTTGGGTCAAGATAAAAATGATTCTTATTTATATTGTTTTGTCTTAAATTTGTACAAGCTGAACAATCAATAAGCAGTTAGATTTAAAAAGCTGGATATTGTCGATAAGGCTGTTATAACTAGGTATGCGTGCTTATTTTAAAGAGGGATATGGAAGTGAATGATAAAACTAGCCGTGAAGAACTAGATCAAAATGTAATGAACACGCTTCGCGATAAAGACCATTCTGTTTTAGCTAATCATGTAGACACCTTGTCGTGTACTCACAACGATATTATTGAGTTGTTGGCACAGTATTTAGCACTGAGTGAACAAGATGATGATGAGCGTTTCGATACCTGGTTTGATAATCTAAGTAAAGAGCAACACACTGTCGTAAAAACGTTTGAAGTGTATCGTGGTCAGTACGAGCATTTAGATTCTTAATACTTGACCATGTTGTTTTTAGATTAAAAAAGCCACCCGAAGGCGGCTTTGTTGATTAGCGCTAACTAATTAATCTAACATGTAAGCTCGCATGGTAATTTGCTCAGCTTGGCTTGAACCATAATCAGAAACAATCGTACGAATATGGACAAAGTCACCGACGTTGCCAGTATTAGGGATAGTTGCCACCCATTTACCGTCAATGTGTTCAACCTGTGCATCTAACCAGTTTTCGCTTGAGAACTTGGTTGATACAGGGCAATAGATATAAGCAGGCACGTTAGCAATTGTGCATTCTTGGCCGTACGCATATTGGAACTGTACATCTGCCAGCGCCACTTCACCTACACCGTCCAGTAAACCCGTTAACTTAACGTGAGCCGCTTCGCCTGCTTTCATGCTGTTATTAATATCAACAGGTAAATCAACCATAGGCACTAAAATTGGCTGAACACCTTGTTGCTGCTCGTCAGCCGTAAATGTATAGAAGCCTTGGTAAAGAGAGCCAAGTTTATCATTGACCGGAGAGCGCTCACCGACACCGCGGGCATAAGATCGCATTTCTAAGGTAATTTGATGAGAGCCCGGTTCAAGCGTTAACGTGCCTTGATACGGAGAGGTTGGCTCACCATTTACTTTTAAACCAAAGGCTGAGCTACCCATATAACCAAAAATACCATCATGGTTTTCAGCATCGCCAAACGAAGCAAGATTAAAGTAAAGGACATTGGTATCGCGGCTAATAATCGCTGAGCCACTGCTGCCTAAGCTGCCAGCACGAGGACCTTTAAACCAAGTAGTACTTTGCTCAGCACCTTCAGTCATTGCACGTGGACCATCAAAATAAGCGCCTGCGCTTTGAATTTGGTAGTTTGGCATAACGACATTCGTCCATGCATTTTTTGCACTTGCTGTGTAATATTCATCACGTTGGTAAGGCAACATAATTAACTGCGAGCTACCTGTCGAGTAGAACTCACCCGTACTGTTGGTCATTGCCATAACATCAGTCCATGCCGGGCGCTCATCATTTTGCGAATGATAAGACGCACTCATTTTATGCATTTTATGCTCAGCAACATTGATTTGCCCAGATTGAATTCGGCCATCAGTAATGTGGTTGATTGAATAGGCATAAGGTGAGCGTTCAGCCGCAATACCAGACCAGCTAACGATATTGTTGCCAGCTTCGATTTCTGCCATTAAGGCTTCACCTTGTTCGGTACTAATACCAATCACGGGTACTTTTGGTGTGCCTGTGATCGCGCCTTTATATCGGCCGCCACGACCAGGGCGGTAAAAGATTACGCCACTAGCGCCATGTTTCATCGCGTTACCGACCATGTACGACGTGAGGTAATTAGGATTCGCAATAAGCGCTATTTTTCCGTCTAACTCAAATTGACTCCAATCAGTGCTGTAGCCGGCATCACCTACTGGCACGACTTCTGCTGACCCTTCACCATGAAAAGACAGTGCTAAACCTTGTTTGATGTAATCAAGTTCAACCCCGTTTTGCATAGTGACGGTTGTTTCTGGAGCCACCGCGCGGGTGGTGATAAATGAACGAAAACGGTCGTCATGACCTTGTGACCATGCATACATATCATTTACGTAATCAGGTGCCATTTCGATAGCAGCAAGCTTCGCCACTTCTTGATCGTCAATCGCGTAAGTAAAGCCAAATGAATAGCCTTGTGGATCAAGAGGCTGGTCAGCTTTAAAGGTGACAGGTTGAGCGTTACGTGCATCAAAGTTAATCTCTGTTTTGCCATCAATCTTACGATTTAATACAGCCATTTGTGCCGCTGATTCAACTAAACCAGAGCTGGTTTGCGGGTTATCGTAAGTCATAATGTTAGCAATCAACGTATAGTAACCAGCAGGTACATCGATATTGGCTTTGCCGCCAGTGAGTCTAACAAGACTGCCCCAATCATCTTCTTCATTAATTAAGTAAAGCTTTGATGGAGAGCCTGCTTGATTGCCCCAGCGATCTGTCAGGTTAACCGTTAAATTAACGTGAGGTTGGTCAATCCAAAATGACACTGGCACCGTCACTTGCTGATCTGTATTGCCAACAGTTGTGCCTGTGATGCGACCTGTAATTGCACCATAAGCACTGTTATTAAGGGCCACACTTGGGTCAATCCACATAGGGACTTGAGCAATACCTTTGGCTGGGATTGTCACTGAGTTAACATCTAATCCTGCCAGAGTCGCTGGCAATTGTGTTTTGCCATCTTCACCAATTAAGTCTAATTTCAATTTTAATTGAATACTTTCATCAGACGTGTTTGTTAGCGTGATCTGTGTTTCTGTAAATGCATTATTAGCATTATCAAAATAGCCAAGTTCACGGTTCGCAGGAGCCACAATAGCTTGGTTAATGGCGCGGTCGATATTCATGGCACCGGCACCTTGCTCAAGGACGTGTGAGTTACCACTAAATACGGATGATGTGAGCACATCTTTAATTTCTTTTGGCGTAAGATCTTGGCGAGCTTGCATAACAATTGCAGCACCACCGGCAACATGCGGGGCTGCCATTGATGTACCTGAATACACGCGGTAAGCCGTATCACCTAAGCCACCAGATGCTGCGGCAACAACAGATACACCTTGCGAGGCAATATCTGGTTTTGCTGAGTGGCCATCTGGCGATGGACCGCGTGAAGAGAACGACGCCGTATTGCCATCACGATCAATAGCACCTACGGTTAATGCACTTGGCGCACAGCCCGGTGAACCAATTGTTTCACGGGTAAAGCTATTGCCCGCAGAGATAACAAATAAGGCCTTATTGCTCAGCGCTTCAACCATCTCAACCAATGGGCCACTACACGTTGTTGCTGTACCACCCAATGACATATTTACAATGTCAGCGTGCTCTGAAAGCACCGCCCATTGCATGCCATTTAAAATACCGTAAGTTGAACCTGAACCCGTATTGCTTAATACTTTAGCGATAATTAAATCGGCAGCTGGTGCCACACCGACCCATTTACCTTCTGACTCATGACCATTGCCTGCAACGGTTGAGGCTGTATGAGTACCATGACCATTTAAATCATCTACACCGTTGCTCGAATATGTAAAATCACGGGATGCAATGACACGACCTAGTAAGTCTGGGTGCTCGGTATCATAGCCTGTATCAAGTACAGCAACTTTAATACCTGCGCCATTATAGTTAATCGCTGACTCACCATATGCGCCTGTAAGCGGTACTGTCGGAGTCAGGGTTTCTGACTGTGAAACCTTGTGAGCATGAACGACAGCATCAAGCCAAATACCTTCAACGTCAGCTTGTGCAACCAAGGTTTGCCAAGTTTGCGCTGCTTTGTCTTTGCTGATTGCAAATGCGGCGCTATCTATTAGCTCAATTTCACCGGTTAATGACATACCAGCAAGCGTTGCTGGGACTGCAGGTCCTGCAAGGGTGCCATCGCGGTATTCAACAATGACGGGAAGCGCGTCGGTTGATGCATCATCGTAACCCGATTCATATAACTTATTAATATTGAAAAGCTCTAAATCAATCGCATTTGAATCTACTAAAGCTTGTGCATGGTTTGGAACTACATAGGTGTTGTTACCACGTTTAAAGATACTGGTGAATGTATCTGAACCATCTGCATTCACTAATCGAATGCCGCCTAGCTTGCCGTCTTTATTGACAACAGCCGACACTTTGTCCCCAGTGATCAAAGTGAATGTAAGGGCATTCGCTTTACTTTGTTGTGTAACAAATGATTCTTCTGCGGTTGCTGGTTGGGCAATCGATAAGCCGAGCATGGCTAAGTAGGTCGCCTTTAAGCGACCAAGCCTTGGAAAAGGTTTCATCTTTTCATCCTGTATTTTGATTTAATTAGTTTGGAAGAAAGGAATTATTGCTAGGTGCCAAAACAACAAACATGACAAGAGCAATAACTCAACCAGACCAATCTATCGATCAAGCAGATGAAAACCTACAAAACAAAGGTAGCAAATTGTATTAACCTATTTATAACAAAATAAACACTGTTGTAACTTTGTGCGGTTATTCAGTTGCGCTTCATTTAAAGCGCAAAATGAGCAGTTATTTTACCGATAGGTCGTATTTTGCAACGACATCATCAATATAACGATGGCGCAAGGTGTTTTTACCTTCGTTGCCCGTACCATGGCTTAACGCGCGGTTCATTAATTTGAGTGCCTTATGTAAGCTTTGGCGCTCTTCTACGCTTAAACCTGTTTTAGTGCGTAGTTCAGTAATATCATCAATTAATAACTTAGCTACGTCGAGCTGTACGGCTTCTTCAACTAAGCCATTTTGTGTGAGCACACCGTATTTACTGCATAAAAACTGTTGCCAAACTTGCTGTAAGTGCTCGTCAATTTCACTGCCAAATAATTCTTCATCGATAGCAAAGCCTTGCTCAGCAAGCTTACTGAGTTGATTTGAATATTGCTGAGCAAAATAATTAAACGCTTGGCAGGATGAGCTTATGTCATGTTTGATAATTAATTGCCCCCAACTAGCGGCACCACGAGGGTAATAATCTTGATATTCTTCGCATTGATAAATGCCCGAATATGAGCTGCATTCTAATTGGCTCTGCAAACAATAACTCGGTTTTGGAAATAAACTACTTTGTTGCCATGCCGATAGCGTTTCCTCATCAATTGAGAGGGTATGGCACAGCTCTTCGGTAGTATAAAAGTAGGTTGCCAAAAATTTTGAAAGTTGCATTATCAAATACTCACAATAAACACTGTTAATTTATACAGTGTTTGATTTTGGCTTAACTTTGATTTTTTCTCAAGTATTTTTATTTATTGCATCACACTACTCGGAAAATGCCCGTGTTTATGATACAACTAGCGCAAATTTTCCAAACATTAAAAAAGTTATGCGCAACCTAGAAACAATTAAACAAGCAAGTTTGATCACCGCTATAAAAACACCTTATTTAACCAATGGTGAAATTGATCTTGCATGTTATGACGACCTTGTTGAACAGCAAATTGCAGCTGGTGTTGATGGCATCATTGTGGGTGGGACCACAGGTGAAGGCCAATTAATGAATTGGGAAGAACACTTAATGCTAATTGCTCACAGTGTTAGCAAATTCTCGGACCGTTTATTAATTGTTGGTAATACAGGTAGCAACAATACGCGTGAAGCAATTAAAGCAACCGAGTATGGTTTTGCCACCGGTATGGATGCAGCGCTGCAAATAAACCCATATTATGGGCGTACGTCGCTGGCGGGTGTGAAAGAGCACTTTAACCGTTTACTTGATATTGGTCCTGCGTTTATCTACAACGTCGCAGGTCGTACAGGCCAAGATTTAACACCCGATATCATTGAGCCACTTGCGAAGCACGAAAACTTTATCGGTGTAAAAGAGTGCGGTGGCAATGAGCGTATTGCTCATTATGAACAGCAAGGCATTGCTTGTTGGTCAGGTAACGATGATGAAGCGCATGATGCAAGGCATATTCATAATGCGCACGGTGTTATCTCGGTTACATCAAATATCATCCCTGGCTTATTCCGTCAGTTGATGGATGAAAAAAATGATGCACTTAATGCAAAACTACAGCCACTTATGGGCTGGTTATTCTGCGAGCCTAATCCAATTGCAATCAATACGGCGCTGATGATGACAGGCGCGGTAAATCCTGTGTTCCGTCTTCCTTATGTGCCACTTACACGTGCACAGCAAGAGATCGGTTTAGGTTACATTAACGAACTTGATATTGCTGATATAGTTGGTGAAAAAGCACAACTTTTAACCGAAAAAGACGTTATTTTACGATAAAAATGAATGAGTGCTTAATTGCGGCTGTAATTAAGCACCATTGTTTTACTTTTTTGTAGCTAATAGGTAAAATTAGCAATCGTTTGGCGTTATAAGAATAATATTTGTGAAATTTGTTGTTGATAATTTGTGTTTATGGGTTGCACCCGAGCAACAAATAGCAGAATTAAGCCATCTCAATATTGCTGACCTTGATTTAAGCTGGGTTGCACCGATGCAGCGCCGCCGCTTAAGCCCGTTTATGAAAATGGCGCTTCATACTATGCATCAAGCGCAAGGCGAGCATCAGCAGCTAGCCGTTAATTTTTCATCTCGTCATGGCGACTTACCAAAAACAGCGCAATTGTTACATTCACTCGTCGAACAAGAACCGCTATCTCCAACCGCATTTGGTTTGAGTGTACATAATGCTGCAACCGGATTATTTTCGATTATTGCAAAAAACAAAGCCCCAATGAATGCTATCGCTGGTGGCCAAGACAGCATTATTTCAGCCATGATTGATGGTTTTGCTCGTGTTCATAGTGGTGTAGAGCAGCAAATTTTAATTGCCCATGCCGAAAGTGTATTACCTGATGAATACTTACCATTTAGCGACGAGCAACAAATTGCTCATAGTGTATCGTTCGTATTATCAACAGCGCAGGCCGGTAAGCCGTATTTTGAATTAACAAAACTTCCTGAATCAGAACATACTCAAAGTGACTCGTGTTTACCACTGAGTTTGCAATTAGCAGCTGCTTTAACAAGCAAAGGATCACAATCGCTGCTTTCACATCAACAATCAGCTTGGATGCTACAGTACCATGGCGACTAACGTTTACATTAAGTTGAATAAAATTTGGCGGGTACTGGCAACCGGGTTTTGTTTTTCTGTATTTGGCTTTGGCGGTATTGTACTCACTTTGTTGGTTTTGCCTTTACAACGTTTATTTGAACCTTGCCAAGCGAAACGTAAGCAAAAAGCCCGTTTAACGGTTCACTATAGTTTTAAATTCTTTGTTGCCTTGATGCATTACACTGGTGCTATCCATTTTTCTGTGCAAGATAAACAGAAATTTCATGATCTTAAAGGGCAGTTAGTACTTGCCAATCACCCTTCATTAATTGATGTTGTGGTGCTGATATCTGTGATTAAAAATGCTGACTGCGTGGTCAAAGCACACTTATTTAAAAATCCATTTATGCGCGGTGTAATTAAAGGCACAGGTTATATTAGTAATGAAGACCCACAAGAGTTACTGAATGATTGTGAAGCATCACTCGCTGCTGGAAATAACCTGATTATCTTTCCTGAAGGCACCCGCACAACCCCAGGTGAACAGTTAACATTTAAGCGTGGCGCTGCGAATATTGCTGCGCGTTGTAAAGCCCCAATTACTTCAGTGCTGATTAGTATGAAACCCAGTACTTTGACCAAAGGCACACCATGGTATTGCGTTGCCGCAACAAAAGCGCATTTTGAGATGCGCTTTGCCACTGACCCATTTACGTTTGACAACACATTTAATAATGAACAACCCGCCATGCAAGCGCGACAATTAACCCGTGATTTGCAACATTACTTTTCAGAGGAACTCAGGCACCTATGACTGAACTAAAGAACAAAATAAAACAATTAATCATTAGCAGCTTAGATCTTGAAGATATTACCGTGGATGATATTGAAAATGACCAACCTTTGTTTGTTGATGGTTTAGGCCTAGATAGTATCGATGCGCTTGAGCTTGGCTTAGCCATTAAAAAAGAGTTTAACGTTAAAATTGACGCAAACTCAGAACAAACAAAAGCCCATTTTGCATCGGTAGATGCATTGGCAGAATTTATTAACCAACACCAATCATAATACAGACTTAGAAGTAGGAATAAGCATGAAAACCGCTGCTGACATTTACAACGTTTTACAGGGCATTTTAGTAGATGAATTTGAGATCGATGCTGATGATATCAGCCTAGATGCGCACCTGTATCAAGACCTAGATCTTGATAGCATTGATGCTGTTGATTTAGTTGTAAAACTACGCGAAATTACTGGTAAGAAAATTGAGCCAGATGCATTTAAGCAAGTGCGTACTGTGCAAGATGTTGTAAACGAAGTAGAAAAACTCGTTTCTTAAACAATAGTATGCTCAAAGCGATAACCACAACACTGCTCTTAGTATGCTTATCTTTATACCCATTTATTGTGTACTTTGGATTACAGCATATCTCAATAAGACAAGTGAGCTTGGTACTAATGGTATTGTTAGGCTTAAGGCTTTTACTTAGCAAAAAGTTACTCACATCTATGCCATGGATAAAGCCCGCCTCTATTTTGGCTATTATCGCTTTAGCAACAACGCAGTTTTTTAACAGTGATCTGGGTTTAAAACTTTACCCCGTTATTATTAATACGGTAATGGCAGTAACCTTTGCTTATTCGCTGAAAAGTGGCCCAACAGTCATCGAAAGCTTTGCTCGAATTAAAGAGCCCGAGCTTGATGAAAAAGGGGTTAATTATACGCGCCAAGTTACTAAAATTTGGTGCGCGTTTTTTATTATTAATGGCAGTATTGCGTTATACACGAGCCTATTTACTTCGTTACAGACATGGACTCTGTACAACGGATTAATAGCCTATATTCTGATAGCTCTCTTAGGCCTTGTGGAATGGCTTGTTAGACAAAAGGTTAAAAGTAATGGTAGCGAGTAATCTGAAATTTCACCCAGACGCTGCATTTGTTGTTGCAGGACAGCCAATAACACATACACAGTTTTTTGCTGATATTGCGGCTTATCAAAGTAAACTCACAGCATTGAAAGCTGGCAGCCATGTAGTGTTATTTCACCCCGATACCTACCAATTTGCAGTGCGCTTATTTGCTTTAGCGTGTAGTGGTCATAATGTCATTCTGCCACCTAATGGTCAGCACGAAACCTTAAGTTTATTGCTTGCTCAGTCTGCTTTTTTTGCCGGCGATGCGACCAATATCGATGACGATGTGCTATTTACCAACCTTGAACATAGTCTTGGTCACACGCCTTTACAAACTAACCGTTTACAATGGCCAACAAACACAGCTGTTATTTTTTATACGTCAGGCTCATCTGGACAATCTAAACCGATAGTAAAACCGTGGCGGGTACTAAACCGAGAGCTTGCAGTATTATCAATGTCATTTGACTTACCTCGTCAATTTACGTTTTTAGCAACCGTTTCGCATCAGCATATCTATGGTTTATTGTTTCGCTTATTATGGCCGTTGGCGAAAGGTCATATTATTGATAGTGAACAAATTCAGTATCCTGAACATATTGCGCAAAGGCTAGAAAATATTCGTTATGCAGCGCTCGTTTCAAGCCCTGCACAACTCGGCCGTTTATGTGCTGATAACGTGTTAATTCCTGAGCGCGACAAAATTAAGTGGATTTTTTCCTCTGGTGGACCACTCAATAATGAGCATGCCGAAACTTTATTTAACCAGTTAGCTCGCCCTGCTACCCAAGTATTTGGTAGTACCGAAACCGGCGGTATTGCTTATCGACAAGTTACACAGGCAGCGGTTGATGTACCATGGCAGCCGTTTAATGGTAATTATTTGTCGTTGAATCATGAAGGGCGCTTGATGCTAGATTCTGCGATTTTAGAGCAATCGAATTTCCCTTTAGATGATAGAGCACTCGTTCATAAAAATGGTCAATTTAAACTGTTGGGCCGTATAGACAGAACGATAAAAATTGAAGAAAAACGTTTGAATCTAGATGAGCTTGAGAGTTATCTGCAAAGCCATGACTGGGTAAAAGAAGTAAAAGTGGTGGTTATTCCAGCTAAGCGCGTGCAAATTGGCGCGGTGGTTGTACTCAGTGATGAGGCTAATAAGGAGCTTGAACAGCAGGGTAAACTGGCAGTTAACCGCGCTTTACAAGCGTACCTCTCAAACCGCTTTGAACGTATTTGCTTACCACGCAAATGGCGCTATATCGATGCACTTCCTTTTAACAGCCAAGCTAAATTAAGTTTAAAAACATTGGAGCAGTATTTTGCCAAGCCTGAATAACGTAACCCCAGAGGTGGCCGTTTTATCACAAACAGAAACTAGCGTGAGTTTAGCGTTAACCATTGCGGCTGATTTAGATTATTTTCGCGGCCACTTTCCTGATGCGCCAATTTTAGCAGGCGTAGTACAGCTGGATTGGGCAGTGAAATATGCTCAGCAATATTTGGGTTTTGGCAAACTAGTACAAGATTTAGAAGTGTTAAAGTTTCAGGTAGTAACAACCCCCGATATGACGGTAAACCTAACTCTTGAGCGCAATGCAAAAGGTAAATGTTTGTTTAGCTATCAATCGGACAAAGGCCAGCATGCGTCTGGTCGAATTGTATTTTGTGATTAAGCCATGAACCAGTTTTGTATTGTTATTCCTAATTACAATCACACCCATGCTATCGCTGCAGTACTCGATGAGCTAAAAGCGTTAAAGCTGCCGATAATCATGGTTGATGATGGCAGTGACGCAGATGCCAAGCAAGTATTTTCAGAGCTTGACGCGCAGTACGATTTCTTAACCTTGATTCACCATGCTCAAAATCAAGGTAAGGGTGGCGCAGTTCAAACTGGGTTGATGGCTGCCTACCAGCAAGGGTTTAGCCATGCCATTCAGGTTGATGCCGACGGCCAGCATTCGTTAGCCGATATTAGTAAGTTGATTGAACTGAGCAATGCATCACCTAACAAGGTGATCAGTGGTTGTCCTATTTATGATAGCTCCGTGCCTAAGCATCGTTATTTGAGTCGTTACATCACCCATTTTTGGGTTTGGGTAGAAACGCTCAGCTTTGATATTGTTGATTCAATGTGTGGTTTTCGGGTTTATCCCTTAGCAGCCGTTGAGCATTTAATGACAAGACAAACACTTGGCAAGCGCATGGACTTTGATATTGAAATTTTAGTCAGGCTTTATTGGCAAGGTGTTAAGGTCACGTTTTTGCCAACCCAGGTCATTTACCCTGAAAATGGTGTATCTCACTTTCGAGCTTTACATGATAACGTGGGAATTTCGTGGCTGCATACGCGTTTATTCTTTGGCATGTTGCTACGCTCACCTAAGTTACTTTGGCGTAAGGTGGCTGGCTAATGGCTGTAAAGCACTGGTCAAAAATGCAAGAACGAGGCAATCGCTTAGGCATGCAGATATTGCTTGTGTGTTATCGGGTATTTGGCCGAAAAGGCTTGTGGTTGGTGTTGTTTCCGGTGGTATTTTATTTGTTTTTAACTGGCAAAATTGCCCGCCAAGCGTCTCATGCATTCTTAACCCAAGCGCGTAAGGTGAATGGCAATAGCAAAGCTGTTACTTGGCGCGATAGCTTTCGTCATTTTCGCTGCTTTGCAGACAGCGCTTTTGACAAAATAGATGCCTGGCTTGGGCGAATTCATCAACATAATATTCTTTACACTAACGAAGCCCTTTTTAAACAACTTGATGAGCAACAGCAAGGAGCTATTTTTATCGGCTCGCACCTTGGCAACCTAGAGGTATGTAGGGCCCTTAGCCAACACAGAAACAGTAAAACGATTAATGTATTAGTGTTTACACATCATGCGGTTGAGTTTAATAAATTACTGAAAAGTATTAATCCGGATGTCGCGGTAAACCTCATTCAAGTAACCGATCTTGGCCCAGATATGGCAATTATGCTCAAAGAGAAAGTAGAGCAGGGTGAAATTGTGGTGATTGTCGGTGACAGAACCAGTACCACCACCGCAGGAAGAGTTATTGAAGCGGACTTTTTAGGTAAGCCAGCCCCTTTTTCACAAGGGCCATTTATTTTAGCTGCGCTGTTAGATTGCCCAGTGTTTCATCTGTTTTGTTTAAAAGATAAAAAACCAAATGGCGAAACATGTTACCGCGTGATTTTTGAAAAATACGCCGACAAACTCGTTTTACCCCGTAAAACGAGGCAACAAACATTACAACAAATTGTTAGCGATTATGCGCAAAGGCTCAGTTTTTATGCTGCGGCCTATCCGTATCAATGGTTTAATTTTTATGATTTTTGGCAAAATGACGAGCAAGTTTCTCGTAGTCAAAACAAGGAGAACTAAGGTGTCAGAGCACTCGACTACCGTATTTGGCCAACAGCGTTTATCAATCGAAGATATTGTTCATATTGCATTAGAGCAAGGTGCTGTAGCGTTAACATCAGACCGTCAATTTGCGAATAAAATAGACAGCGCCGTCGCGTTTTTAGATAAGCTGCTTGAAGATGATGGCGTGATATATGGCGTTACCACAGGTTATGGCGACTCGGTAACCGTAAAAGTGCCACTTGATTTAGTCAATGAGTTACCACTGCATCTTACTCGATTTCATGGTTGTGGTCTTGGCGATGTGTTTAATCAAGCCCAAGGGCGCGCTATTTTAGCGACCCGTTTAACCTCGCTTTCGCAAGGGTATTCTGGCGTTAGCTGGGAGATGTTGAATTTATTACGTGACTTTTTAAATCACAATATTGTACCGGTGATCCCACAAGAAGGGTCAGTGGGAGCCAGTGGTGATTTAACGCCGCTTTCGTATGTAGCTGGTGCTATGGTTGGCGAGCGAGATGTTTATTACAAAGGCGAAATTAAAAACAGTCTAGAGGTGATGCAAGAACTTGGCTTAAAGCCATTAAAGCTGCGCCCGAAAGAAGGGCTGGCAGTCATGAATGGCACGGCCGTTATGACAGCTTTGGCATGTCTTGCTTATGATAGAGCTGATTATCTAGCCAAACTGACCAGCCGTATAACAGCCCTTGCAAGCCTTGCATTAAAAGGTAACAGTCATCACTTTGATGATATTTTGTTTTCGGTGAAGCCACATCCAGGGCAACAGCAAGTAGCTGCATGGATCCGTGGAGATTTAAACCATGTAGAACACCCGCGTAATGCTGACCGCTTACAAGATAGGTATTCAATTCGCTGTGCTCCACATGTTATTGGTGTGCTGCAAGATAGTTTGCCGTGGTTTAGGCAAATGATTGAAAATGAACTAAATTCGGCAAATGATAATCCAATTATCGATGGCGAAGGTGAACACGTATTGCATGGTGGTCACTTCTATGGCGGTCATATTGCAATGGTTATGGATAGCATGAAAACCGCTGTTGCTAATTTAGCCGACTTAGCAGACAGACAAATCGCATCCTTAGTTGATACGCGCTATAACAATGGTTTACCTTCTAATCTATCGGCGAGTAATGATGAACGTCGTTACATTAACCATGGTTTTAAAGCGGTACAAATTGGTGCCAGTGCATACACGGCTGAAGCATTAAAACTAACCATGCCAGCAAGTGTGTTTTCTCGTTCAACCGAGTGTCACAACCAAGATAAAGTGAGCATGGGAACCATCGCTGCACGAGATTGCTTACGTATCTTACAGCTTACTGAGCAAGTGGTTGCAAGTACCTTGCTTGCAAGTATTCAAGGTTTGCGTTTACGTATTAAAAGCGGTGAGCTTGAATTTGCCAGTTTAACCAGTGATGTACAAAGTATGTATCAAGACATTAGCGAGTTTTTCCCGCTGCTTGATGAAGACCGTCCTCTAGAGGCTGTTCTTCGCTTTACGGTTGACGCTATTCAAACAAAACGTTGGAGTTTATATGCATAGTAGAGGCTCGTTGTTGAGCACTCATGTTGAGATTGAAATTCCTTTTCATGATTGCGATCCAATGAATGTGGTATGGCATGGTAATTACCCGCGCTATTTAGAAGTCGCGCGGTGCGAATTACTGCGTTTGTTTGATTATGATTATGTGCAAATGCAAGAATCTGGCTATGCGTGGCCGATTATTGACATGCATATTAAGTACGTCGGCTCTGCATTGTTTACACAAAAAATCCGCGTTGATGCCTACTTAAAAGAATATGAAACACGATTACGTATTGATTACGTAATCACTGATTGTGCTACAGGTAAAAAGTTAACCAAAGCAACGACTATCCAAGTTGCGGTTGATATAGAGAATAAAGAAATGCAGTTTGTTTCGCCGCCTGTACTACATGAAAAACTTCAAAAGGTGATTTAATGCGATTAAGCGTGTTGTTACTGAGTGTGCTAGTTCTTTTCCCTGTGTTTGCATCAAGCGCGGTGACAGAGCAAGGCACATTTAGCCAAGAAAAGCATTTTAAAGGATTCAATAAACCTTTTATTTCAACAGGTTCGTTTGAACTTGCTGAAGATGGCCTCACTTGGCAGGTTGAATCTCCGGTTAAAAGCACGCTATTAATCAAGCAAGGGCAAGTATATACCCTTAACGATCAAGGTGAGCCGCAGCTACAAAAAGGCGCGGAGCCATACGTTAATTTACTGCAAGCGATTTTAAAGCATGATGAAGTTGCACTTGCTGAGCAATTTACGATGGCAGAGCATGCAGAGCCCGGTTGTCAGACTTTATTACCTAAAGATGACTTGCTAAAGCAGCTATTTAGTCAGTTCGAATTATGTGAAGCAGCAGAGCAAGTGAGCCGTGTGCGTCTGCAAGAAGCAAGTGGTAACTTTACGGTATTACGCTTTGCTTATCCTCATAAAGAGCAAAAACAGTGAAAGCATGGGGCCTAACGCTTGCTTGGCTAAGCCTATTAGTTAGCGCCTTAGTGGTTGTTTTTATTCTAAAACAGCCGACGTTGAATAATGATATTTTGGCTTTGTTGCCAAAGTCAGAACCGCGTTTACAGCAAGTCGAAGAACACTTTTTTGCGGCTAATAAACAGCAGTTGAGCTTTTCTTTTCGTGGTGAAAATGCAGTAAAAGCTTATGATAATTTAGAACAGTGGCTGGCGAGTAAACATATTGAGCCTCGTTTTAAGTTACCAGAAATATCCCAGTTGGCAGCATTTTACGGTCAGTACGCAGGGCATTTAGTTTCCGAGGAATATAAGCAAGCGATTGGCGATGCTAATCGCTTTCAACAGTATTACTTTAGCCAATTGAGTAAAGTCGCTGATCCTTTTGTTTCAAGTACTATCAACCAAGACCCTTCACTTGCCACAGCGGGGTTCTTATCTGAGGCTATGGCACACATGCAGCAATTTGAGCTGCAAGATGGCCGAATTAACATTAACTATCAAGGTGATGAGTATTTAATGTTATTCGTGCAAAGTGCTGACAATGCCTTTTCAATAAATCAATCAATAGCTTTAAGCAATGAGATTGTTGCCTATATCGCTGAGCTTGAAAGCCGCTATCCCGATACACAAATTCGTTATGCTGGTGCTTTATTTCACACCGCAGCAAATGCGCAGCAAGCCAAATTTGAAATGACCTTGTTTGGTTCGGTGAGCTTGCTGGCGCTTATTGTGATGGTGGTGTGGGTGTTTCGCTCGATCAATGCATTGTGGCTGGCCTATGTAACCGTGATAAGCGCCGCTATTGGCGGCACCATTGCGCTGATCTGTATTTTTAGTCAAATCCATGTATTAACCATGGTGTTTGCCGTGACACTGATTGGTATTGCCATTGATTATGCATTTCATGGCATGCTTGATTTAACTGAGCAGCCACAAGGTTTTAGCCAAGGGCTCAAACTGGCGCTTTTGTTGTCGTTACTAACCACCACACTCGGTTACGCGAGTTTGTTTTTCTCACCGGTGCAGTTACTCAGTCAAGTGGGCGTGTTTGTTGTTGCAGGGCTAGTTACAGCTTGGCTCTGCACACGTATCTTATTGCCTTATTGGCAAACAGGATTAACCATTAACACTGCTGCGCATCAGTTAGCAAACATGTTAAGTGGTTATTTAAAACGCTTAACGCATTACCGCGTCGCACTCAGTATGCTGATGTTAGTGCTATTAAGTGCCTTTGCTTTACTAAAACCCCCTGTGATTAATGATGATGTAAAGCTGTTAAATGCAAGTCCTGCTGACTTAATGCAAAACGAAGCTTTGCATATGTCTTTATTAGGTAAGGATAATGGCCAAATCATGATTTTATTTGCCGATAATGCGCAGCAGTTATTAGTACAACAAGAAGCATTAAAAGCAACTATTCGCGGTCTTAATGGCCGTGTCTTGATGCTTAGTGACTTAGTGCCTAGTAAACAATTACAACAGCAAAACTATGCGCAAATGCATTCGGCCCAGCAAGCGATGAGTGTGGTTAGCCAAATGACAGGGATGCCCGTTGAGCTCTCAACACCAATGCTTGATTTAAACGCGGCACTTAATTCTCCGTTAGCGCCGTTAATCGCTAACCAAGTGATCTCAAACAATACACTAACCGCAAGCTGGTTTATGGTAACGGGTGTAAATAAAACCGAGCTGATGGATTTAACCAACGCTTACCCAGATTTAATTGTTTACGATAAAGTCGCGATGATAAGCGAAGGTTTAAGTCATTACTCAAATTCGCTACTGGTGACACTGGCCATTGCGATGACCTTTGCGTTACTACTCTTTAGCGTTAAATTTGGTTTTAAAACGGCGTGTAAGCAAACGTTAGTACTTGTACTAACTACCGCAGCTGTACTGCTACTATGCAGTGCGCTGCAATCTCAGCTATCGATTTTTAATTTGTTAGGCTGTTTATTGATATTAGCGTTGGCAATCGATTACTTGGTGTTTTATCAGGTTAATAATTTAAGCCCGAGCAATGTACTCGCAATTAGTTTGTCAGCGGCATCATCGATGTGGGTATTTGGCATGTTGGCCGTTTCGAAAACGCCAGCCATTTTCAGTTTCGGATTAACGGTATTAGTGGGGCTAGTTTGTATCTATATCTTTGCGCCGCTTAGTATTGCATTACCTAAAAATAAGGAAAAATAATAGGTGAATAATCAAGTTCAACAGGCTGATGTTGTTATTATTGGTGCGGGCCCTTCAGGTGCCGTGGCTGCCAGTTTACTGGTGAAAAAAGGTTGGCATGTGGTGGTGTTAGAGCAGCAAACCTTTCCGCGTTTTTCGATTGGTGAAAGTTTATTACCCCAGTGCATGAGCTTTTTAGCAGAAGCAGGCCTTGAGCAAGCGGTGCAAACACAGGCACAATCGCTTGGTTTTCAGTTTAAAAATGGTGCGGCGTTTCAGCGTCGGGGCGACCACACAACAATCGATTTTACTGAGAAATTTAGCGAAGGCCCTGGCACGACTTTTCAGGTAAAACGTGCTGACTTTGATAAATGCTTAGCCGATGGTGCCATGCAGCAAGGGGCTGAAATACGTTACCAACATAGCGTGTTAGCGTTCACCGATTGTGAGGATGGCGCTTTACTTGAAGTTACGGATGAAAACCAGCAAGGCTATCAAATTAAAGGGCGTTTTGTACTTGATGCCAGTGGTTTTGGAAGAGTATTACCTCGCTTACTTGATTTAGAGTCAGCATCAAATTTCCCAGTACGTTGGGCTTTTTTCAGCCATTTTAAAGATAATATTAGCGATACACAGTTTGACCGCGAAAAAATCTTAATTAACGTTCACCCAGAGCATAAAGATATTTGGTATTGGCTGATCCCATTTAGTGATGGTACGGCAAGCATTGGTGTCGTTGGTAAACCAGAGCAGCTTGAGGATAAACAACCACTCGCTGGTTTAAATGAATTTATTGAACAAGATAGCTATTTAAGTGAGTTATTAGCCAATCGTGAAGCAATTGGCGAAGCGCGTGCTATCAAAGGCTATTCGGCTAATGTGTCGAGCTTGTATGGTGAACATTTTGCACTACTTGGTAATGCCGGTGAGTTTTTAGATCCGGTATTTTCATCTGGGGTGACGATTGCATTAAAATCAGCCTCATTGGTCGCTCCTTTAGTTGATAGCTACTTACGTGGTGAGCAAGTTGATTTCAAAAACGATTACAGTGAGCCTTTGCAACAAGGGGTTAATTGCTTTAGAACCTACGTCAGTGCTTGGTATGATGGCTCTTTTCAAGACGTGATTTTTTACAGTGAGAAAAACCAACAAGTGCGCGAGATGATCAGTGCTATTCTTGCCGGTTATGCATGGGACTTACAAAACCCATTTGTAAAACAAAGCAACAAACGCTTAAATACGTTGGTTGAATTATGTCGCGACTAACACGCTCTTTGCTCTTATCTTTGAGCATATTAGTGGCAAGTTGTGCCAGTGAATTTGCAGTAAAAACGGGCGTTGATTTAGCGCCAAATGCAGGGATTTATTTGCTTGATCCACCGCCGTCATTAGTTGCCGATAATTGGCAGCAAGTGCTTGAAGTACGCCATGGCGATGAGCAGCATACATTACTAGCGCAACTGAGTTTAAACAGTGAAACGGGTATTAACTTGGCTGTTATGACGGCTCAAGGTATGCCAATTTTTCAGTTAGAAAAAGCGCCACTAGGGCCAATTAAAAGCGAAAAAATGCTTCCTATCAGTGCGGTTGATCCTCGCTATATTCTTGCTGATATCATGCTTGTACACTGGCCGGTTACTGTGCTTAACTCGCAGCTTTATGGCTTGAACTTGGTTGAACAAGGCTCAACGCGACGCTTATATCAGGGTGAGCAGTTAATTAGTGAAATTCGCTATTTAGACGGTGCAACAGAACTTGTAAACTTTCAGCGAGATTATAAAATTAAATTTCAAAGGGTTAATTGATTATGCCATTTTGGCTTAACGACTTAGGTATTGTTAGTGCATTGGGGGTTGGTCATCAACAAACGATGCAAAGTATCAGCTTGCAACCTAAACAAACACTCACAGAGGTGACGTCGCTTGCATTTGAGCAGCGCCCAACCTTTGTGGGTTTGGTTGATGAACTGCCATTAACAGCATCAATGCGATTTTATCAGCTAATCGATTTAGCGCTGGCGCAAATTGCTGACACATTAGCAAACATAGACATTCCGAGTAGCCGTATTGCTGTGGTGATTGGTACCAGTACTGCTGCAATTCAAGAAGGTGAGAGAGGCCGAAAAGCCCACGCAGCGAAGGGAAAGTGGCCAGAGGAATTTGATTATTACGACCAAGCGCTCGTTGCACCCGCCAATTATATTGCTAAAAAACTCGCTGCGAAGGGGCCAAGTTACAGCATTTCAACTGCGTGTAGTTCAAGTGCCAAGGCGCTTATTAGTGCGCGTGCCTTACTCAGTGCTGATTTAGCCGATGTGGTAATTTGTGGTGGGGTAGATAGCTTGTGCCAACTCACTATCAATGGCTTTGATTCGTTATCTTCGATCAGCGATGAAATCTGTAAGCCATTTAGCGGCGACAGGTCAGGCATCAATATTGGTGAAGCCGCAGCGTTATTTGTTATGAGTAAAGAGCAGCACACAAAACAAAGTATTGCTTTTTTAGGTGGTGGTGAAAGCTCCGATGCCCACCATATTTCAGCTCCGATTGCAGATGGTTCTGGCGCAATCGCAGCGATGACAATGGCATTGCAAGACGCGAATTTAACGCCTTCAGATATCGACTACATTAATGCCCATGGAACAGCCACACCGCAAAATGATGCGATGGAATCTCTGGCAATCAGTGAGGTATTTGGCAAAGATACTAAAGTGAGCTCTTCTAAACATTTGACCGGCCATACCCTAGGCGCTGCAGGTGCCTTAGAAGCTGGATTATGTTGGCTCTATTTGGCCTACCCAGAGTTTAATCAATTAGTATGTAATCAGGTGATCAAAGACGAATCATTGGCTGAAATTGGTTTAATAACACAACCAGAAACGGCAGAAATTAACACCTGTTTATCAAATTCGTTTGCCTTTGGTGGCAATAATGTCAGTGTAGTACTAGGACATCTAAATGAATCACTATAAAATTGAGCAAGTAGTCCCTCATAGTGAACCAATGATATTGCTCAATCGCTTATCTAGTTACAGCGAAGAGTCAGGTTGTTGTGAAGTGGATATAAGTTCACACAGCCCGTTTTATGACGAAAGCTTAAATGGGGTTGCCAGTTATATTGGCTGTGAATATATGGCGCAAACTATCGCAGCTTATGCGGGTGCGCTGGCAAAAGACAAAGGGAATGAAGTACAAATTGGTTTTTTAATTGGCACGCGCAAATATAAAACCTATGCACCGGTATTTAAAAACGAGCAAACGCTTAAAGTCTCGGTGACAAAATTATATCAAGAAGAATCAGGGTTAAGTGTATTTGAGTGTCAAATACATAGCGATGAAACATGCTTAGCAGAAGCAAAAATCAATGTGTTTCAACCACAAGACCCCATGCAGTTTATAAGAGAAAATCAATGACAAAACGTATTTTAGTCACCGGCTCAAGCCGCGGTATAGGCAAAGCAATCGCACTGAGACTAGCTAACGATGGCTTTGATATTGCTGTTCATTGTCGCAGTGGCGTGGCTGAAGCAGAGCAAACCTGTGAAGAAATTAGTGCGCTTGGTCGTCATGCAAGCTTATTGCAATTTGATGTTTGCGATAGAGAACTTGCTAAACAACAAATTGAAGCTGATATTGCCGAGCACGGTGCGTATTATGGGGTGATCTGTAATGCAGGTATCACGAATGATATGGCGTTTCCTGCGATGCAAGGTGATGATTGGGATAAAGTGATCCGTACTGGCCTTGACGGATTTTACAATGTAGTGCATCCAACGGTGATGCCAATGGTGCAAGGTCGTAAAGGTGGCCGTATTGTCACTATGGCGTCAGTATCAGGGATTGCTGGTAATCGCGGGCAAGTTAACTACAGTGCCGCTAAAGCGGGCATTATTGGTGCGACCAAAGCACTTTCGCTTGAGCTTGCAAAACGTAAGATCACCGTTAACTGCGTGGCACCAGGGTTAATCGAAACCGAAATGACAGACGATTTACCGGTTGATGAAATGCTAAAAATGATCCCATTAAAACGTATGGGTTCTGTTAATGAAGTAGCTGGCACTGTGTCGTTCTTGTGTTCCGATGACGCCGCGTATATCACCCGCCAAGTTATTTCTGTGAATGGCGGTATGGTGTAATGAAGCGTGTTGTTGTTACAGGCATGTCTGCTATCACAGCATTAGGTGATACCTGGGGCGAGTTTAAAACCGCTTTGCAAAAAGGTGAAAATGCTGTTCAGTACATGACTGATTGGGATGTGGCGCCAGAATTAAACACTCGACTAGCGGCACCAGTTACTCATTTTACTAAACCAAGCCATTATAAGCGTAAACAAGTTCGCTCAATGGGGCGTGTTGCTTTGATGTCGACCCGTACTACAGAGCTTGCTTTAGAAGAAGCTGGGCTATTAGACCACCCAAGTCTAACCGACGGTTCTACAGGGATTGCTTTTGGCTCGTCAACGGGGTCAACGCCACCATTACTGGCTTTTGCAAAAATGATGGAAACCGGTGAAATGACGGGCGTAACGGCCACCAGTTACATCCAGATGATGGCACATACGGCGCCTGTGAATGTGGGTGTCTTTTTTGGTTTAAAAGGCCGCGTGATCACTACCAGCTCTGCCTGTACATCGGGGTCGCAAGGTATTGGTTATGCCTACGAAGCGATTAAGTATGGCCGTCAAAAAGCCATGGTGGCTGGTGGTGCAGAAGAGTTATGCATTACAGAAGCCGCTGTATTTGACACCTTGTACGCGACCAGCACAAAAAATGATGCTGCGAAAAGCACGCCACGACCATTTGATCAAAATCGTGATGGTCTGGTTATTGGTGAAGGTGCAGGCACACTGATTTTAGAAGAGTATGAGCATGCCCTTGCACGTGGAGCGACCATTTATGCGGAGCTAGTTGGTTTTGGTTGTAACTCAGATGGTCAACATGTTACGCAACCTACCGCAGAAACAATGCAAGTGGCTATTGAAATGGCCCTTAATGATGCACAGCTTACAGCGGATCAAATTGGCTATGTGAATGCTCATGGTACGTCAACAGATCGGGGTGATATTGCGGAGTCTCTGGCGACTTTCAATGCCCTTGGCAAGAAACCTATTAGTTCATTAAAAAGCTATTTAGGTCATACCTTAGGAGCGTGTGGCGCCATTGAAGCATGGGCAAGTATCAATATGATGAATGATGGTTGGTTTGCACCTACTATCAATTTAACGGATGTCGATCCTGAGTGTGCTGATTTAGATTATATCAAGGGCAATGGCCGTGAAATGCAAACAGATTACATTATGAGTAATAACTTTGCGTTTGGTGGCATCAATACCTCGTTAATCTTTAAAAAGTGGCAAGCATGATCAAGCGCAGCATCATAAGTATTTTATTTATTCTAACTTTTAATGCTTATGCTGCAGAAGATAGTGTAGAAAAGGGCACTGCAAAAATGGAGTTCGGTGCAGGCCTTTTTTATGCTGATATCCCGCATTATTTAGGTTCAGATGAAAGTGAGCAATACCTATTGCCTGTGCCTTATTTTCGTTATCAAAGCGATAAAATGGCCATCGACCGCAATAACTTCACTGGCTTTTTGTGGCAGCAAGAAAACCTCCATTTAGATTTATCTGCCAACGTAGGTCTTGCAGTTGACAGTGAAGACAACAAAGCCCGAGAAGGTATGGATGATCTAGATTGGGTGTTTGAATTAGGGCCTTCACTTAATTACTACCTAATAGGTGAACCAAACGCTAAACAGCATTTGTATTTAAGCCTGTTTGCACGCAAAGCCATTGCGACAGATTTCTCAGGTATTGATGATATTGGCTGGCGTTATGGGCCAAGTGTGTATTATCGAGTGCCGATCATCGAAAAAGCGGATTCACAATTTTCATTAGCGTTTCGTGGCAATATCAACTTTGCTAGCGATAAATACCTTGATTACTACTATGGAGTGAGTGACTTACATAGCAATGAAACTCGCCAAGCATACTCAAGTCGTTCAGGTTTTTCTGGCGCTGATGTATCAATTGGGGTACATTTTGACACACCAAAGTATTGGTTAGGTGGTTTTGTTAAATATCATCACCTTGCTAACAGTCAACAAGATGCAAGCCCACTCGTGAAGCAAGATTATAATGTTTCGGTCGGTTTTGGTGTTGCATGGAAGTTTTATAGAAGGAATTTTTAAATGAAGTTATTGCCCCTTGCATGTGTTTTAGCGGCTTGTTTGTTTTCAACAAACAGTTTTGCACGTGATGATATACAAACGCTACCTGTACAAGCACTACTTGAAACCACCAAAGCGAAACAAGCGCTGTTAGATATTCCGCTGTATTTTGCTGATCAAAGTCATACCAGCATTAAAACCAATTATGGTGAAGTTATCACCAACAAGAAAACCAACGCATTTAATAAAACTGACCGAGAGGCGTGTGAATGGGTAATGCTCAGTGCTTTAAAAGCATTACAAGAGCGTGCTGTTCGTGAAGGCATGAATGCAGTTGTAAATATTCAGTCGTATTACAAGAAGCGTGAGTTTGTCAGCCAAACAGAATATCAATGTGGTGCGGGCACATTTGTTGCTGGCGTGGCATTAAAAGGCACTTTAGTTAAGTTATAACTAACTAAAGTCATTTTTTTTCTGTATAATTTGCGACCCTTGATATGATGGCCGCAGGTTATACAGCATGAATTTTAAATCATTTAGTTTTTCTTCTGAGCTTTTACAGGCATTAGAAGAGCTTAATTTCGAAACGCTTACTCCCGTTCAACGTAGTGCAATTCCTGCGGTAAGAAAAGGCAAAGACGTACTTGTTAGTGCGCAAACAGGCACGGGTAAAACCGCAGCATTTGCTTTACCACTTATCCAAAAATTATCAGAATCAGCGGTTAGTGAAAATAATGCACCGAGTGCATTAGTGCTTGCACCTACTCGCGAGTTAGCTGAACAAATCGCTAATAATTTTAAAGCGTTTGCAAAATACACTGAACTCAAAACAGTGTGCTTGTTTGGTGGTATCAATTTAGCGGGTCAAGCTAACGATTTGAAAGCGGGTGTTGACATCGTGGTTGCAACGCCAGGGCGCTTACTTGATCATATTCGTTTAGGTAACATCAGCTTAGCTAATGTTAAGCATTTAGTGCTTGATGAAGCTGACCGTATGCTAGACATGGGTTTTATCAGCGATATGCAAACGGTTATAAATAGCTGTGATGAAGCGCGTCAAATCTTGTTGTTCTCTGCCACTTTCCCTGCTGCAATTAAACAATTTGCGAGTAAAGTACTAAAGCAGCCTGAAATCATTCGTGTCGATCAAACAAACAGTACCGCAGAAACAGTGCAACACGTTGTTTATCCTGTTGAAGAGCGCCGAAAGCAAGAACTTTTATCTGAATTGATTGGTAAGAAAAATTGGCAGCAGGTACTTGTTTTCGTAAACATGAAAGAGACTGCTGATGAGCTTGTAAAAGAGCTTAACCTTGATGGTATTCCAGCGGTTGTTTGTCATGGTGATAAAACCCAAGGTAATCGTCGCCGCGCTTTGCGCGAGTTTAAAGAAGGTAAAGTTCGTGTGCTGGTCGCAACCGAAGTGGCTGCCCGTGGTATTGATATTGAAGGTTTACCACGTGTGATCAACATCGACCTACCTTGGCTTGCAGAAGACTACGTGCACCGTATCGGCCGTACAGGTCGTGCTGGTAAGCCGGGTCAAGCTATTTCGTTTGTCAGCCGTGAAGAAGAAAACACTTTATTTGATATCGAAAAGCTAATCGGACAGCGCATCAAGCGTGTTGTTTTACCAGGTTACGAAGTAAGCAGCCGTGAAGTACTGATTGATAAAATTGGTAAAAAGCCGTCGCATTTACGCCGTAGCCGTACAAATAAGGCTTCAGGTCAGGCTACGGGTGAAGCGCGTGCGAAGAATCGTTCACGTATCGCAAATGTTCGCAAATCTTTGAAAGGCAATAAATTAAGCCTTAAAAAGTAATGAATTTCGATAACAAACGATAAGAGCTTCTATAAAAAAGCCCCATTGCTGTTTGGCTATGGGGCTTTTTTTGGCTCTGTTATTAGTACAAATGGAGTGTTTTGTTAAATTTTATGACGTTAAATTGAAAATAAGATTAACAAATGTACCTTGCTGAATTACAATCGCTTTGAAATCAGTCAAGTAGCGTTTCTAACGCGCCAGTATCTAAATGGATGTTTATGCAGTACTTAAAAAGAATAATAAATAAAATAATCGCCCCTACATTTTTACTCAGTGTTGCTAGTGTGCCTTTTTATGCTAATGCATTTGATAAAGCAGAATTCTCCCTTGCCCATATTAAAGAGTCGATTAGCGTTGATGGTGTGATGGATGAATCGCACTGGCAATACGCTACAAAAGTGCCACTAAAATATCAAAATGAACCAACTGAAAAAGGTACGCCTCTCGTTCAAACTGATGCTTACATGTATGAAGATGGTAAATACTTGTATGTTGGTTTTATTGCAAAAGATAATGACCCTTCGCAAATTCGTGCCGCCCTTCGAGACCGCGATACACTCTGGCAAGACGACAATGTTGCCTTGATGATTGATACCTTCAATGATGAACGAACTGGCTATGAGTTTTATGTAAACCCACTGGGTGCGCAAGGCGATATGCGCATGACCGATATCGATGATTGGGCGGAAGACCCATCATGGGACGCCATTTGGGATAGTGCAGGGCAAATAACTGACGATGGGTATGTGGTTGAAATGCGTATTCCATTTACTGCACTTCGCTTTCCAAAGGATCAAGCCCAGTTAACGTGGAGTTTTGCAGTATGGCGTAATTACCCGCGTGATGTGTATTATCAAATGTCGAACGTTGGTTTTGACCGAGATGTGAAGTGTAGCTTTTGTCAGTTTGATAAACTCACAGGCTTTGCCAACATGACTGAAAGCCAAAATATTCAGCTTACGCCAACATTAACTGCGCTTCGCCATGATACCAAAGATACAGTGCCGGGTGATTGGCAAAATGGTGATATTGATACTGAAGCGGGCTTGGACTTACGTTGGGGGGTCACGCAAGATGCGGTTATTAATGCCACCATTAACCCTGACTTTTCGCAGGTTGAGGCAGATTCACTTGAACTTGATGTAAATACCACTTACTCAATTTACTATGCTGAAAAGCGCCCATTCTTTTTAGATGGCGCCTCTTACTTTAATACCAGCCAATTAGAGCTTTTATACACGCGAATGATTGCTGAACCTGATGTGGGTTTAAAATTAACGGGTAAAACTGGCGCACACAGCTATGGCTTTATGTACGCTGACGATCAGAATACCAGTGTCTTACTTCCGACGAATCAAGGGTCGGGCTTTGCCAATCTTGCAGATAAAACACAAGCAGTAGCAGGGCGTTATCAGTTTGATATTGGTGAAAAAAGTACGATTGGTGTGATGAGTACTCACCGTGAAAATGATGATTATCATAATACGGTGTTATCTCTAGATGGAAGCTACTGGTTTAATCAATCAGATAGTTTGCAGTATCAAGTAGCAACTACAGATACTACCAACCCCGATTTTTTAGTGGATTATTATGGCGTTGATAAAGACCAATCCGATCAAGCTTATGCCATTGAATTCACGAGAACTAAGCGTGATTACGAAGTCTATGCTAATTACGAAAATATCGGTAAAGAATACCGCTCAGACTTAGGTTACCAAGCTAAAGTTGATTATGAACAAGTACAATTAGGTGGTGGGCAAACCTGGTATCGTGATGCTGATGATGCAATCACAGAGTACAGTTACAATGTTGAGTGGGATAAAACATGGGCGCAAAATGGCGACCTACTCGAAGAAGAATATGATGGCTATTTTACCTTTAAAGGTAAGATGCAATCGCAAACAGAAATTGGTTTTATTCATCGAAATGAGTTTTATGCCGGCGAGTACTTTAACCAAAACATAGGCTATATCTACGGCGGTTTTAGACCCATCCGCGATGTTCGTTTCTTATTGTATGCTCAATATGGCAGTAAAATCGATTACAGTAATGCCGCTCTCGGTACTATGGTGCGCATTGAACCTGAGATGACATGGGATATTAACGACCATTGGCAGATTCAATTAGAGCACAGCTACAGCTACCTAGATAACGAGCAAAATGAGCGTGTTTATACTGCAAACTTAACGGATCTACGTGTTTATTATAAATTTAATATGCGCTCGATGCTGAAACTCGTTTTACAGTTTGAAGATGTCGATCGAAACAATGAAGCTTATCGATTTGATGTAAGCCAAACTAACCGCGATTATGGTACTCAGCTAGTGTATTCGTACAAAATTAACTCGCAGACACTGTTTTATTTAGGGTATTCTGATAAAGGGTATCAAGATGATTCGTTGAAGAGTCTTGAGCGTGATCAGCGTACCTTCTTCACTAAACTAAGCTATGCATGGCAGCTTTAAAAATTATAAAAAAGGAAAATCATAATGAATATTGCAAAAATATCAGCTGTTGCAGTTGCAGCTACTGTACTTGCGGGTTGTGCAGCGAAACAAGATGTAAGTCGTTTTGAAGCGGAAAAACCAAAAACCGTGTGTATTGCAGAGCACCAAGCAGTTAAAGAAGGTGTTGTAGCATCACTACAATCTGGTTTTGCAAAACATAATGTGCAAACGCGTGTTATCCCTGCCAATTATGTAATGAAACATCAAGCGTATCAAACAGACATTTCAGCTGCTAACACAGATGGTTGTGATGCGATTGCATTTTATGTTGCTAACTGGCATTGGGATTTAGCCCTATACATGGCCTATGCCAATATTTGGGTCACTAATGTTGACCAAACTAAAACAATTGCTCAGGCAAGCTATCGCACGGGTGGTGGGTTAGATAAGTTTATTGATGCAAACGATAAAATCATCGAATTAGTTGATTCAATGTTCCAGCAAGTTGAAGCCAAGAAACAACAAGAAAGCCAGAAAAAAGCAATATAAAATAATATGTTGGTCAGCTTATAGCTGACCAACTTCTTCGTTTACTTTACTTCTTACTACCCCTTCAAGGCTTTTTAAGCCCCATTGCTTACCAATTTCGACAGCTTCTTCAATAGGCTTTTTCAAGGTTACGGCATTGTATAGCGCAACGAGAGCGCCAACACGGTTGCTACTCGCACAGTGAAGTAAGGTGGTTTGTTGTTGGTGCTCATTGAGTAAAGCCTGAAGTTTAGTGGCGTTTTCAATGGTAATATCAGCTTTAGATTGCACAGGAATATGGAAATAGTTCATGCCAAGCTCTGTGACTAACTCTTGCTCAGACCAATTCGTTTCGTTATCACCACGAAGGTTGATAATGTTCACAACACCAAGTTGTTTTAGCTTGGCAAAATCGGTTTGATTTGGCTGACCTGACGTTAATACATGCTCAGACTGCGCCTTGAGATTTAAAATATCTAGTTGCGTTACAGCTGTTTGTGCAGCTAATGCAGAAAAAGACAGCAGCGCAGCACATGCTAATTGTATGAACTTATTCATGTTACTCCTTAAAGTGTGTTTAATTTTTGCTGTAGACGGTTTTACCACGGCTAATAGTTTCTAACACTTGTAAGTTATGTAGCTCTGCGGGCTTTATTTTCAACGGGTTGTTATCAAGGATAATTAAATCTGCTTGCATCCCTTGTTTTAATTGCCCTTTTGAGCTTTCTTCAAAGTGTTGATACGCAGGCCATGTCGTCATTGCTTGTAGGGCAGTATACACAGAAACGCGTTGATCTGGGCCTAATACTTGATCTGTACGGGTCGTACGGTTAACCGTTGCATCTAATACGCGCAGTGCGTTTGGCAAGGCCACGGGTGCATCATGATGGGTGCTAAACATTAATCCTTGTTCGAGGACCGCATGAGTAGGTGAAATAAAATCAGCTCGGGGGTGACCAAGTACCGAATTTACATGCCAGTCGCCCCAATAAAAGGTATGCATTGGGAAGAGCGATGGAAATATGCCTAACTCTTTAAGGCGATTTACCTGATCTTGACGAATTGTTTGACCATGAATGAGCACTGGGCGGCGGTCTTTTTTACCAAGCTTGTTATTGGCATTTTCAACGGCATTTAAGAACTGCTCAATAGCAGCATCACCATTTGCATGCGTCATCACTTGCCAGCCATTGGCAAAGGCCGTTTCTACATATTCATAAGCTTGTTCATCATTAAAAGTAGGGTAGCCTGCATAACCTTGCTCTTGGCCTTCGGGGGCTTTTAGGTAAGGATGAGATAACCAAGCAGTTTTACCTTGTGGTGAGCCATCAAAGTTAAGTTTTACACCCCCAATGCGAAAATGATTCGTGTAGTTTTTACTGTTATAGCTTGAATCCATAAAACTGCTGCTGGTGGCCATATCGGCATAGGCAACCACATCAATCACGAATTTATCCGCTTTTGATGCCCTTACCATTGAATCATAGGCTTCTTGAGTTGCTCGGCCCTCTTGCGCTGTAGTGTAGCCGTATTTTGTATAGAGCTTTTGTCCTTCTTGGAGCATTAAATCTTGTAAGTCAGGATCAAAGGACTGCATGAGTTTAAACAGTAAACCAAAGTGTGCGTTTTCTTCGAGCACGCCATTGGGTTCTTGCGAGTTCGGCATACGACGAATTAGCCCGCCTTTAGGGTTTTCTGTGTTTTCATCGATGCCAGCCATGGCTAAGGCTTTACTATTTGCAACACTCAAATGCCCTGAGGTATGAATGATAATGACCGGCTTTTCGGTGCTCACGCGGTCTAAATCCATTTTAGTTGGGTATCTATCAAGCTCAGCATCATCGTAACCAAAGCCTAAAATTGCCCCCGTTTTTTCAATAAATGTAGTGTAGTCAGGGTTATTTTGTGCGGCGGTGAGAATATTAACAATTTGTTCAACGCTATTGGCATCACCATCTGGGCTAGGTAATACATTGGCCACCATAGCTTGCAAACCAACACCATAGACATGGCTATGGCCATCTACAAAGCCTGGCATTAAAGTTTTACCTTGTAAATCAATCAGCTTTGTTTTGCCAAACTTATGCTCAAGTGCTTTAGTTTTATCACCCACAAAGATGATCTTGTCACCTTGCGTTGCGATTGCCTGCGCATATTCTGGTTCATCGCCAGTCATTGTAAGAATATCGCCACCATAATAAATGGCATCTGCAGCACTTACTTGCAAAGGTAGGGTTTTAGCTGTTTGCTCAGGGGGGTTATCGCAAGCCGTTAAGGCAAGGAATGCACAAGCGATCGCGAGATGATGTTTCATATAACTCTTCCATGAATTTTAATTATGTCTAAGAATATAGTCTGTTTTAAAATTTTGTCTTTAAAAAATGGACTTAAATTTCATTAAAGTACAAGACAATAGCAGCGCCATCGAGGCTACTGCCGTTATGAATGTTGATACCCACTCCAAAGTTGTCAAACCACGATGTCCACTTTCTACTGTCCCATAAAAAGCCAATACCGTATTCATAAAAGTGGTCGGTCCCAAACGCTACACGACTATCACCGCCTAAATCAATTCGCTGTCCTTTGATATAAAAAGCTTGCTCAAAAGGCCCGATTTTAAACATGTTAAATTTAGCTTTTATACCATTGAGAGTACGCCACGTCTCTGGTGCTGCATTACTTATCCCATCAGGATGAGACAGAGCCCAGCCATAGTAATAATTAAAGTTAAGCTTGTACTCGTAATAGCCCCAATACCTAGGAAGTCGATAGATCATAGTCGCATTTGGGTTTAACACCAGTGCATTACTATTGAGGTTGGTGTAAAGGTTATCAGCTAAAGGCTGTAAGTCGCGTCTGGATTCAGAGGAGTTGTAATCATAATCATTGTTGTAATGTAAGTAGTGAGTATTAAAGCCAAATTGATATGACCATTTAGAGCCAAGTGCTTTCTCAGCATTAAAACCGAGCATCCCGTTATACACAGTTTCTGAAATATAGTCGTCAGCGACATTCTCATACAAAGAGATAAAATCTGATTGATTTAAATAACTTATTCTGCCGGTCAAACTTAGTTTGTGTTGATAAATAGGCTCATCAAGCTGCCATGTGTAAGGAATACTGTAGAGCTTAAGCTCCTTTCTAAGTGCGATACTGTCTTCATCTTTGCTGGCATGTTGCGGGTCAAACAGTGTTTGCGGATCAAAATCACCAAACCCCAAAGTAATACTGTCACCATCCGTTAAAACTAACGACGTTGCAAATGCGGTTTCAAGTTGTTTGGTTGGATTAGCATATAAATTAAATACATTTAATGCGTACAGGAGAAGCCACAGCTTAAATTGCTTTTTCATAAAAAATAACAATAAAAATTAATGTCTTAATAATAGTCGCAAAGTTAGTTTTCAACAATCTCAGGTACAAAAAAGCCAAGCATTAGCTTGGCTTTTTTCATCTCTTGAATAAGAGATTAAGGCTGATAATAAATCGGTGATTCAGGGCCAACTGGGAAGCCCAGTACAAACACCCATAAGTAGAATAACGCGACCCAACCAACAAAGAAGATGATGCTGTAAGGAAGCATGGTCGCAACCAATGTACCAATCCCCATGTCTTTCTTATACTTCGTTGCCACAGCCAGTATCAAGCCAAAATAGCTCATCATTGGGGTGATAAGGTTCGTAACAGAGTCACCAATGCGGTACGCTGCTTGGATGGTTTCTGGCGCATAGCCTATTAGCATTAACATTGGTACGAAGATAGGTGCCGTGACAGCCCATTGTGCTGATGAAGAGCCTAAGCTTAAGTTTACTAATGCACACATTAAGATGAATAGCACAAATACTTCTGGGCCAGTTAGGTTTAACGCTTGTAATAGAGCGGCGCCGTTAATGGCTAATATTGTGCCAAGGTTGGTCCATTTAAAGAAAGCAACGAACTGTGCTGCAAAGAAAACCAGCACAATGTACATACCCATCGAGCTCATACTTTTACTCATGGCATCGATGACATCTTTATCGTTTTTCATGGTGCCAACAACGCGGCCGTAAACAAAACCTGGAATACCGAAAGTTACAAAGATAAAGACCACAATGCCTTTTAAAAATGGCGAGTGTGCAACAAGGCCTGTTTCTGGGTTACGCAAAATGCCGTCTTCAGGAACAATTGTCCAAGCAAGTAATAATGACACCACTAACAGTGAAACACCGGCCCACTTAAGGCCTGATTTTTCTTTATCGGTTAAACCTGCAATGTCATTTTTAGGTAAATCATTGCTTGCTTCATCTGGGTTGTATTTGCCAAGGCGTGGCTCAACGATTTTCTCGGTAACGAACGTGCCTAAAATGGCAATTAAAAATACTGAGATCATCATGAAATACCAGTTTGCTTCAGCGCCAACTTGGTAATTTGGATCAATCATTTGTGCTGCTGGCGTGGTGATACCTGCAAGCAGCGGGTCTATGGTACCAAGTAATAAATTGGCACTGTAACCACCTGAAACACCGGCAAATGCTGCAGCAAGACCGGCAAGCGGATGACGACCAAGACTGTGGAATATCATGGCTGCTAATGGAATAAGTACGACGTAGCCAAGTTCAGATGCCGTATTTGATAAAATCGCAGCAAACACCACCATAAAAGTAACTAGGCGTTTAGATGCGCCCATTACCATGCCACGCATAGCAGCAGAGAGTAAACCAGAGTGCTCTGCAACACTTACACCTAATAGAGCAACTAATACCGTCCCAAGTGGTGCAAAGCTGGTGAAGTTCGTAACAAGGCCGGTAACGATACGCTGCAGGCCTTCGGCACTGAGCAGGCTGACCACTTCAATTACACCATCAGGATCGCGAACTGCTGCGCCCTCAGGGCGTGGGTCGATAGCACTTAAACCAAACCAGTCGGCAATTCCGCTAAAGACAATGATAGCAACGCAGAACATTGCAAATAAGGTGATAGGATGGGGTAGCATATTACCCAAAAATTCAACGGTGGCTAAAAATCGGTTAAATAACCCATTGTTACCACCCTCATGGGTGTTGTGAGAGTTTATTGCTTTTGACATGTCCAGTTCTCGTTATTTCAAAATGGCGCTAACCTAGCATTTTTTACCGGACAGATCATGTTTTAGCGGTAGGCGTTCTAATAGGTACGTTCCAATACACCCTTATATAGCAAGGGGTAGCGGCGCAAACGTTTGCCAATGTAATCATCAGCTAGAATTTGCGCACAGATTTGCTCTACATCGTTACTTGCTTCAAATACCCAATCAAAGCGCTCGATTGCAAGCAGAAAACCACGCTTGAGGAACTGTTGTTCACGATAGTAACTAAGATTATCGCGAATGATATCTAACTTACCTGGGTTAGATTTAAGTTCATCAATTACTTGGTTGATAAACGCTTGCTGTTGCTTTGACTCAGCTTTTACCCGTCGTTTCATTACTTCTTCACAGTTCCTTTTCAGCGATATAAAGCACTTTCTTTAAAAAATCTTCTTTGTTCTTTTCATGTTGATAGTCAAGGTGATAGGTATTATGAAAGCCAAAGCGTAGTAACACACCACTGCCTTTTAGATATACCGTATAACCATCGATATCCGAAAAAGCACAAATACCTTCATAGAGCTTACCATCTTCATGATCTTCACCGTGTTGAATGATTTTTTCATACACAGAAAGAATTAATTTACCGTCTAGCTCATTTTTCATGATGACTCCTTTTTGATGTAATACGTTTCAAACCTATAAAAAGTTTAGTGTTATTTTATGCAGGTATTAACTGTTTTGAGTATTTTTAAAACCTTACTTTGCGATATATCAGTAAAATCACATTGAGTAAGCGGATGTCGAAAATTTACAATATTTTCTCTTATCTTAAACTTAAGATAGATTTTATTTGAGGGACGCACAATGAGATATAAATTTATACCCCTGATACTACTAGCAGGCTTGGTGCTTGTAAGCAAAAGCATATCAGCAAATACAGCCCCCTTGGTGTTAGAAAATGAAGCGGGGCAAATAGTTAAACTTGACAGTTACTTAGGCAAGAAACCCGTTTACTTAAAGTTTTGGGCGACTTGGTGCAAGCCATGTATGGAGCAAATGCCACATTTTCAGCATGCATATGAGCAATATGGCGATAAAATTCAATTCGTGGCTATTAATATTGACCTTAATGATGATGCAGACGCTGTTGCTAAGGTTAAAGAGCGTTTTTCACTCACTATGCCAATATTTACTGATCACACAGGCCAGGTTGCTAAACATTATGAATTTATGGGCACCCCTTTTCATGTGTTGATTGATAGTGATAAAAAGGTGATTTTTCAAGGCCACGAAGCAGATAAACCGCTTGATAACACATTACGTTTGTTATCACACAATGGCAAAGTTGATGAAGCGCGCTTACTAAACGAAAAGCAAGGCCAAGCCACTCCTTTGGTAATTCCGAATAAAGGCAAAAAAGCTGTGCTATTCACCGCAACATGGTGCGACTGGTACTTAGCCGACACGCGCCCTGCAATGGCAAAGCAGTGTGTATTAGCGCAGCAACATGTTAATCAGTTGGTAGAGCAAGGAGTTGATGTCGAGGTTAAAGTGAGTCAGCTGTGGACTGATCAAAGCGCAGTGCAAGAATATGTTGATAAATTCTCTGCAACCATGCCGGTTTCAATCGATTATGGTAATGATTTATTTATCGAAAATGGCATTAATTCGGTACCCAGTTTACTTCTCTACAACGACGGAAAATTAGTCTCTAAAAAAGCTAAATTTTAATTAAAACAGCATGATTTTGCTTTGTAATTATGCAAATTTAGCCTATGCTCAAGGCTCATTACACAGTGAGCCTAGAGCATGATAGATAAGGCATTATTAGCAAAAACACGCGAGTTATCTGACCGATTAATCGCACTGCAAACACCCATTCGTATCCTTGATGCGATCAACTGGGATAAACAAATCAAAGAAGAGTTTTTTAAGCATAAGTGCCAAAAGAACCCAACGGTTGATCAAGCCTATTACCAACAGCGTGACCTTGGTTTTGTACCAAGTGAGTTACGTCGTGCGTTCTCTGATTTAAATCGCGATATCATCAGCCAGCTAGGGCAGTTAAACCCGATTGCGCAATACATGAGCAAAATGTGTACTGAATATAAAACCGTACTTAGTATGATTGAATATCGCGGTACCCCTGAATTTCATGATTTGTCTGTTGAGTTGTTTGGTCACCCCAAAGATTTATTCCATGCTGGAGAGCCTTCACTTTCTGAGCTTGCAACCATGCTTGAGCAGCCGCTAAAGAGTATGCTTGATGCGGATATTTTACCTGATGATCCAAAAAACATAGATGCAGAAGACGCGGTTAAAATTTTAGCATCACAAGTGGCTCAAACGATGCCGGGCATCGATGTTGAGGTTATTCTGAGTGACGGTATTGTGAGTGACGCCGCGGCAGGTGCAAATAATATTAAACTTAATCAAGATGTTAAATTCTCTCAAAGAGAGCTAGATATTCTTGAGGTGCATGAAGGCTGGATCCATGTCGGAACCACGCAAAACGGTCTTGCTCAGCCTTATTTAACCTGTTTAAGTAAAGGCACACCGAGCTCCACAGTTACCCAAGAAGGCCTTGCGGTATTGACCGAAATTATTACCTTAAAGTCGACGCCACGACGTTTAGCAAAGTTAGTGAACCGTATTCAAGGTATTACTAAGGTTATTGATGGTGCGGAGTTTGTTGATATTTATCGTGATTATGTAGCGCAAGGTTTGAGTAAAGACGACAGTTATACACTTACTCAGCGAGTGTTTAGAGGCAGTACGGCAACAGGCTTACCATTTACCAAAGATATCGCTTATATCAAAGGTTTCGTGTTGGTGTATAACCTTATACGAGTTGCCATTCAGTTAGGTCGAATTGATCAACTGCACTTGTTATTGGTTGGTAAAATCTCAATAGATGATTTTAGACTGATATCGCAACTACATGATTTAGGTGTGATTGAAGACCCTAAATTTATTCCACCACACTTTAAAGACTTACGAGGCCTAGCAACTTGGCTAAGCTTTGGACGTTTTATTGGAAACTTGTCGTTTGAACAATTAGAAAACGATTACAAACCACTCTTTATTTAAATAAATATATAAAAAAATGCAGCTGGAATGAGCAGCTGCATTTTAAGAGTTAAAGCATGTTGCCTTACATGCTTTTAGTCGAGGAAACGATTAACCGGTGAGTGCGTCAACCTGCACTACATCATTCAGTACGATAACTTCTGCACGTTTGAAGAAGTTAAAATCTGTTGCGGTTGCTAATGTGTAAGCACCCATCATACGGCTGATGATTAAATCACCATTGTTTAATTTTGGTAGCATAATTGACTCACTTACTACGTCGATGCTATCGCAAGTCGGGCCTGCTAATACTGACTCAACACGTTCGTTTGATTGCTTGAACGAGTCGATAGGGTATGAAGCTTCATCGAACAATAAACCACTGAAAGAGCCGTAAATTCCATCATCTAAATAGTACCAAGGCTTGCCATCACGTACTGCTTGACCCATTACCGATGCAACGCTGGTTACAGCACTGGCTACAATAAAGCGACCTGGTTCAGCAATTACGCGAACTGTCTCTGGTAACTGTGCTAAGGCATCATTAATCGGTGCACAAAATTCTTCAATTGGCAGCACGTCTTTGTTGTAAGGCACAGGGAAACCACCGCCGATATCAAGCGTACTAAGCGCAGGTAATCCTAATGCGGCTACGTGGTTAATCACTTGATTACATGCAGCAATGGCAGTGACATATTTAGCTGGGCTTGCTGTTTGCGAGCCAACATGGAACGACAACCCTTTGATACGAATACCTAATTGTTGCGCATAGCTAATGATTTCAATAGCCATTGCTGGGCTACAACCAAATTTTTTCGATAAATCAGCGAATGCTTCCGCATTACGAAAACTTAAGCGAACAAGTAACTCAACCTGCTCTTTGTATGCAATGAACTTTTCTAATTCGTTGATGTTATCAACCACAAACACATTACAACCGTATTCAAGTGCATCACGAATATCACGATCACGTTTGATTGGGTGCGTGTGAATCGTACGATCACTGGGTACGCCTTGGCTGGCGACTAAGTCAACTTCACCGCTGGTTGCTAAATCAAAGCTGGCACCTTCTTCTAAAAGCGTACGAACAACCGCTGGATGAGGAAGTGGTTTTAAGGCAAAGTGTAAAGCAACGCCAGGTAAAGCACGGCTTAATGCACGGTATTGATGACGAACTGATTCACAATCAAGCACCATTAATGGCGCGCCATGTTGTGCAACGAGTTGTTCAATAAATTGGTTTGAAGGTTGTGCTACTGGTTCGTTTGCAGCAACCGATGCTGCAGGTACTTTGATTGTTAAGTCTTGTGTAAGTGTTGAAATAGCCATTTTACTCTCCGGCAATTAAGCAACTGCTCGGAAAAAAAATGGAAGTCCGAGTCAGTTGAGTGTTATTAAGCGCACAGTATGTTCTGTGCAATCAAATACACTCTTGGATAGTTGCTCTATCGCCTTGCTACAAACAGGGTTTGTAATGTACTCGGATTGGCTATCATCAAGAAGCGGCGAGATAATAGATCTGCTTTTTTATTTACGCAAGTATTTTTTCATAATATTTCGAGTTATTTTTGTACAGCAAATCGAGTTGGCTTAGTCACTGTTTTCAAAGCGAATTCCATAGCTTTGTGTATAAATGTTGAGCATGGCTTTTGCATCATCAGGGTGATTACTTTTGCTGTGTAGTTGCTGAATATAGGCGGCCATCTCAGCACTTTTCATATAATCATTGATAAGTGCAATAGCACGATAACCCGCTGCGGTTTTACTGCAGGTAAAAAAGCCATTGATAAATTCAGGATATTCGGCAATTCGTCTTGATGTGAGTTGGTTTAACTCATGGGCAGGTATATGCGCTTCAAGTGCTTGTTTGTATGCAACAATGTAATCAATACGCTTATTAAGTAATAGCCGACTCAGTTGTAAAAATGCATTTTCTCCGTAAATAGCCGCAACGTTGTATTGTTTATTAGCAAAAACCTCATCGAGTTCGCGATAGCTGGTGGAACCAATAATGCCAAAACTACCTTTGTTTTTGAGAAGCTTAGTGACAGAAATAGGCGCCGAACCTGACTCTAAAGTGCTTTTAAGTGCATAGATTTGACGCTGTACATGCATATAGGTGGGTATGTTAGAAAACACCATGGATTCTGCTCGTTCAGGGGTTTTGATTGCGTTAAAGGTGCAACTGGCCTCATTACTTGATAAGCGCTTCATTAAGCGCGCATGATTGGTAAAGTCGACGTCTATATCGAATTCATCAGCAAGGGCTGGATTGATAACAGCAGCAAGGTGGAGGTTAATGCTGAGTTTATCTGCTTCGCTGGCAAAATATGCATGAGACAAAATTGTAAGCGTGGGTTTTTCTGTTGCCGTTGCTGTGTTTAGGGTAATAAGAATTACGATAAACGCAATTAGTCTCATACATTTCCTTGTGTACCAATTCGCTTATTGCGTTAAGCGAATTGGTCTGTGCTAATTAGCGAGCATTGGTGCTCTCAAAAATTTTGTCAGCTGATGCTGCCACAAAACCTGTGTATAGCTCGCCATCTGGTTTTGCGTAACGCAGAGCGAACTCATAAAAACAACTCGGTACGGCAACAACACCATCACTAAATTCAACTTCGCTGTCATCAGCAAGGGTTGAAGATTGCTCAAGTAATACTTCTGGTGAACCTTTGATTTCGCCGCCAGATGTATTTAGCGCAAAACCCGCATCTTTAAGTGCTTGGTTTACACTTTCGATATCATCGAATTTTGCTAATTCATTGATGCTCACGGTAAAGTGATTAGCACGGTAACCCCATGCTGACATCCATGCTGCGTATTCGCTTTCTGCAAGCAGCTTTTTGTAGGTGTCTGAGCTTACTTGCCAGTGCGTACCTGAATAGAGGAAATTATCCGCTGTTACAGCGTCTTCGTCAATCTGATCAACCATGTCATTAACGATAGCTTGTAATTCTTCTGAGCATTGCTCAACAAGTAATTCAGAAATGAAAACTTTAGGTTGCTTAGGATCTGAGTGTTCGAAGTGCTTAGCGTATAGTTTTTTCGCTTCGAAGTGGTACTCGCCGCATTCTTTGTAACCAACTGCTAAAAAGTGCGCAGCTAGTTTTTCTAAACCGATTTTTTCATGGTTAAAAGTACGTAAAGCGATGTGATCGTTGATCACGTCATCTTGTTGTGTAGAGCCAAGTAACTCATGTACTTTTACTGCCGATGGCGTAACTGATAAATAGTTGTCCCATAGGTTTTCAAATAGGGCGTTTACATCTGTGTGCATGTTTAATTCCTTCAATTAAGGCGGCGAGGCCGCCAAACAATTATTCAATAATTAAGCCCGGCGCAAGGGTCTGTGGTAAGTTAACTTTATCGGCTTCAACAGAAGCAACAGGGTATGCACAGTAGTCAGCTGCGTAATAAGCGCTCGCTCTGTGGTTACCACTAGCACCAATACCACCAAACGGTGCAGCGCTTGATGCGCCTGTAATTGGTCGGTTCCAGTTAACAATACCGGCACGAATACGTTTTAAGAAATGCTGGTAGTCATTACTATCATCACTTAATAAACCAGCAGATAAACCAAAAGAGGTGTTATTTGCTTCATTAATCGCGCTATCGAAATCTGTATAACGGTAAACCTTGATAAGAGGACCAAAGTGCTCTTCATCAGGCATGTCTTTAACAGCGGTTACATCAATAATACCTGGGCTTACAAAACCTGTACCCGGCTCAAGATGTTTAAGCTCAACAAGAGAAGTAGCTCCCATATCAAGTAACTGCTGCTGAGCTGCAACCATACCTAGTGCTGCTTTTTCGCTGATCATTGCCCCCATAAATGGTTGATCTTCGCTAAAGCTGTCGGCTACTTTGATGTTTTTTGTTGCAGCAATTAATTTTTCTAAAATTGCATCACCATTTGCCGAGTTCTCGATGAATAAACGACGAGAACAGGTACAACGTTGGCCAGACGTAATGAAACCAGACTGGATAATGTCGTGAACAGCCGCACTTACATCTGCGACATCTTTTACGATCAGTGGATTATTACCACCCATTTCCAGCGCTAAGATTTTACCTGGATGACCTGCAAATTGCTTATGTAATAGGTGACCTGTATTTGAGCTACCCGTAAAGAATAAGCCATCAATATCTTGGTGAGAGGCCAAAGCAATACCTGTGTCTACTTCACCTTGTACAAGGTTAATGACACCGGCTGGTAAGCCTGCTTTTAGCCAAAGTTTTAAAGTGAACTCAGCAACATGAGGCGTCAGTTCTGATGGCTTAAATACAACCGTATTACCCGCTAAAATAGCAGGCACAATATGGCCATTTGGTAAGTGACCTGGGAAATTGTAAGGGCCAAATACGGCAACAACGCCATGTGGCTTGTGACGAATAAACGCTTTTGCGCCCGGCATTGGGTTTTCTGTGGTCCCAGTACGTTCGTGATAGGCTTTAATTGAAATGGCAATCTTACCTGTCATTGCGCCTACTTCGGTACGTGTTTCCCAAAGTGGTTTACCTGTTTCACGGGCGATAATCGTTGCAAACTCTTCGCTGTGCTCTTTAAGCTCTGCTGCAAAGTTTTCAAGAATAACGATACGCTCTTCAAGGGCCATATCAGCCCAGCCAAGCTGAGCACTGCGAGCAGCTTTGATTGCATCAGCGACTTGTTCAGCAGTGGCTGTTTTACCTTGCCAAACAACCTCGCCATTACTTGGGTTGATTGAACTAAAATCATGACCAAGGCCTGCTTGCCATTGGTTAGCAATAAGTTGAGTTGTTACACTCATTTTAAACTCCTTAAGTGGTTACAAACGGAAGAACCGTGCTGCATCCCCTTGTTTTAATTTAAGTGCATCTGCCACTTCTTGGCTGACGATTAACGTGTGCTTAGCGTGGTTATAGTGAGCATGTTTGGTGAATGTTGCTCTAAAGTCATTCACGCCTTGGTTGCAGATAGCTAATGTATCTGAGCTCTGCTCATTGATATGCGCAAGCTCACCAATGCTGATAGGGCACACTTGTGACTCACGAACACTGCGAATATTGCCAAGTTTTGCTTCAACAGTAGGCCCTGCATCGAAGAGGTCAACATAACCACGGTGCTCAAACCCTTCTTTTTCTAAGAGTTTAAGTGCAGGCTTGGTTTTTTCATGAACCTTACCAATCACAGCTTGGGCTTTTTTGCTCAGTAAGTTGGCATAAATAGGGTACTTAGGCATTAACTCGCTGATGAAGACTTTATCGCCTAAACCAACTAAATGGTCAGCCTGTGGGAACTCAATACTAAAAAAGTGCTCTTGTAACCACTGCCAGAAAGGCGAATGACCGTCTTCATCACTCACACCACGCATTTCTGCGATGATGGTGTCAGCAAAGCGTTCACTGTGCTGAGCCATAAATAGAAAACGTGATCGTGATAAAAAGCGACCTGTTAAGCCTTTGCGATTTTGCTCCCTTAAGAACAAGGTACAAATTTCAGAGCAACCTGTGTAGTCATTACACATACTCAGAATATCAACAGTGTTATATACGTTGAGAGTAGGTGAATGGTGAACAGTTTTACCAAGGTGGTAATGGTACAAAGGAACCGACATACCCACGGCAGCTTCAATAGCGGTTGTGCCAATTACGTCACCTGTTTTACTGTCTTCTAAAACAAATAAGTAGGTTTCGTCTTGTGGTTTATTAATGTCTTTTGCAAAACTGCGTTCAGCGCGTTCAATTTTTTCTTGTAGTAAATTGTCGTCGACCGGTAACGAGGTAAAACCATGCCCGGATTCCATTGCAATTTGCTTTAACGCGGCAAAATCATTTGCTGTTATAGGACGTAATACTTGCATTAATTGCACTCCAATGGCGCATACCTAAGGCATGCGCCAACTAGGATTAACCGTTTACAACGTCTGCAACCGCTTTTTCAAAGCGAGCTAAACCTTCTTTGATATCCTCTAAAGGAATAACTAAAGATGGCGTAAAGCGCACAACGTTTGTACCAGCAACAAGGCTCATTAAACCGTGTTTAGTGCTTGCTACAAGGAAGTCGCGTGCACGGCCTTCAAATTTGCTGTTAAGAACCGCACCTAATAATAGACCTTTACCACGAACTTCACTAAATACGTCGTATTTTTCGTTGATTGCAGCAAAACCGTCGCGTAAAAGTTGTTCACGCTGTTTAACACCTGCAAGTACTTCTTCGTTATTAACAGTATCAAAAGCCGCTTCTGCTACTGCACATGCAAGTGGGTTACCACCGTAAGTTGAACCATGTGTGCCTACTTTTAAATGCTCTGCAATGCTTGCTGTTGTGATCATCGCACCGATTGGGAAACCACCACCTAATGCTTTTGCTGTCGTAAGAATATCTGGTGTTACATCTAAACCTTGGTATGCGTATAAATCACCTGTACGGCCAACACCTGTTTGTACTTCATCAAAAATAAGTAAAGCATTGTGTTTGTCACATAACGCGCGAACACCTTTAATAAATTCGTTCGTTGGCGAAATGATACCGCCTTCACCTTGTAATGGCTCCATCATCACAGCACACGTGTTGTCGCTAATAAGTGCTTCAAACGCAGCTAAATCGTTATAGTCACAGTGATCGATTGCAGCAGGCTTAGGACCGAAACCATCTGAGTAAGCTGCTTGACCACCTACCGTAACAGTGAAGAATGTACGACCGTGGAAACCTTTGTTGAACGCGATGATTTGGTTCTTTTGCTCGCCGTGTACATCTAATGCCCAGCGACGCGCTAATTTTAATGCTGCTTCGTTAGCTTCTGCACCTGAGTTTGCAAAATACACTTTATCGGCAAATGTAGCGTCCGTTAATTTTTTAGCTAAGCGCAGTGCAGGCTCATTTGTCATTACGTTTGATAAGTGCCAAATTTTTTCGCCTTGCTCTTTTAGTGCATTGACAAGCGCTGGGTGACAATGGCCTAAACAGTTAACAGCGATACCACCTGCAAAATCGATAAATTCTTTACCGTTTTGATCCCAAACACGTGAGCCTTCACCGCGAACAGGAATAACCTCTGATGGGTTGTAGTTTGGTACCATTACGTCGTTAAAAAGTTCTCTTGTTACTTGCATTTGTTGCACCTAAATCTGGCTTAGTATGAAAAAGTTAAATTGCAAAAAATAGGTCAGTTAAGCCGTTCCTGCCTAATTAAGCACGATGAGATTATTTTTCTTATCTATTTTTCTTATTATCTGGGTTAGGAACTTAAATTTGCAGTGCTATTTTGTGAAAAATGACTAAAATAAAATGCAAATTAACGAAAAGAGTAGTCAAAGTGATAACTTCTCAAGATGAAAAACTATTAGCTATCTTAAGAACCAATGCGCGTGCGAGTATTTCTGACCTAGCGAGAGCGCTTAATTTATCGCGCTCAACAGTTCAAAGCCGAATGTTGAAATTAGAAGAAACAGGTGTGATCAAAGGTTATAGCGTAGACTATGGTGATGCCTATTTGAGCCAAATGGTATCGGCGCATGTTTCGATTAAAGTGAAACAAAAACTAACCACCAAAACGAATCTTGAACTAAAGCAGATTGATGCTATTTCACAGCTCTACGCAATTAGCGGTGAATTTGATTTGATTGCCGTTGTGCAAGCGCAAAACCTTGAAAAGTTAAGCCACCTATTAGATGACATTGGTAACTTAGATGGCGTTGAGCGAACAACGTCGTCAGTGATTTTAGAGACAAAGTTTAAGCGTTAACCCTTTATCAGGTAAATCTGACTCTATTGTCTATAATGACTTTAGTTTGTTAGTTATTTAGGCTTATGTCGATGCTTGCTTCATTATTGCTTTCGCTCACTGTGGCTCAGCCTTTTCAGTTAGGTACTAACCTGCCAATTAACGCACCACATAATGCAATTAATCATGTTGAATGTATTTTTAAGCAAATCAATGTGCCATTTAAGTTACAGAAACTACCTTGGTTAAGGGCTAAAAGGGAAGTGCAGCTAGATCGGCTAGATGGTTACTTTACCGCAAACCTGTTATCGCAAATGCAAGAGTATGGTGAGCTTTCTGCCCCGATGTTTTTAGAAAACTGGTACTGGTTTACCCATGCAGATTCGGCTTCAATAGCTGAACACGATTTGCGTTATGGCGTCGTAAGAGGGAGTCATCAGGCTGATTGGTATCAATTGACAAATCGGAAAATCGAAGTCGAAGTTAACACCACACAAGAGCTTATCAAAGTGTTCAAAAAGCAGCGGGTAGATAGAATCTTGCTTGATTTAGAAGAGTTTGAGTTCAATGCTGTGCAGTTACAAATAAAGCCTGATGAATATACACAAACATTCTATCGTTATGTGCCTTTGGGTTTATTTGCAGCAAATAAAACGCTCAAGGAATTCCCTGACTTTTTAAATGCCTTTAACAGTCATATAAGTAGCTGTTCACAAAGTCCCTTTGTATTGTCAAAGATTGAAAAACTAACCTTGGTGAATGTGCTTTTAGAGCAAATAAAGCAATTAGCGAATTCAGACAATGTACAACAAGCGGTAATGAAAAGTAATCGGCAACCGCTCGCGCAGCAAGACCTCGATCAGCTTGATAATCAGTGGGCACAACAAGTTCGTGACAATACACCGATACTTGCAGAGCGCTATCTAAAATTTGAAGGTTCACAATTCTTACAAGTATGGCAAAAGCAAATGCAAGGTGTTATTACAGAGATAATCGTCACTGATAAACAAGGTAAAAATGTCATTATTAGTGAAGTCACCACTGACTATTGGCAGGGTGATGAAGCTAAATTTTTAAATATGTATCAGCAAGATGACGATTACTACATTGATACTGTGGAATTTGATGAATCTACCAAACACTTTCAGGTGCAGTTTAGCGTGCCTATCTTTGATGAGAAAAATCAGCACATGGGGGTGCTGATTTTAGGCGTAGACATCGAAAAAGCGCTCTCTAAATAATGTGTTTGGTTATTGATTCGCTTTGGGCACTTTGCGAATAACTTTCTTTTCTACTTCATCGAGCTTAATGACATAGGCATTACCACCAATGCCTTTAAATTCTTCGTCTGTAAAGACAATCGTGTTGTCATCGTAAAAAGTGATGGCTTCTTTTTGCGTTACGATCCCAAGATCAATACGAGATACATCACCAGAAAAAAACTTATCACCCTGAAAGTTTTCAAATAACCAAATGCTGGTTGAATCGAGTAGAACTAACTTGGTTCTATCAGGGCTCAGAGCCGCAGAAGTGATCCAACAAAGTTTTTCCATTGTGGTGCAAGTTTGAAATGAATCTATTAATTGTGCATCAAAGTTCGCTGCATGATCGCCGACTTTATATACTTTTGTAATGCCATCAAATGGTTCAGTGCGATTTTTGGTAAATAAATAGAGATGTCGGCCAAGCGCGACAAAGGCCTCCAAATCAAAGTTACGTTGATCTGGTTGGATTGGGCTGCCGTCCATTTCAGGATAAGTAAACTTGATTATCTCTGCTTCTGTTGTGTCGCCCTTAATATCAATTGGGTTTTCGATTTTATAAATAGTTAACCATTTTCTGTCGTTTTTATTATTGCCAAAGTCGCCCAAGAAAAAGTGACCAAATTTGTTTTGTGTCATGTCTTCCCAGTCAATGTTTTTAGCATTGGTAACTAAAATTTCTTTCGCTATAGAGCCATCTTCATTAAGGCGGTAAAGTTTTGGCTCGTCGCCACTGTCGTTAATAGCCCAAAGTCGATTAAATTTATCAAATTCAATCCCTGAGATTTCTCTAAGTTTAGGGTCTACAGTTAAACGTTTTTTACTATAAAGAGTATAAATAGAAGAGCCAACCAGTAATCCAATAATGGTGACTGACAAGATAAAAACCGTAAGTAAGCTTTTTTTTAACATTAACAAGGGAATGGCTTTGAATAATGTGTTCAGTATAACTTACTAAAGCGGTTGCTGTATATTCCAAACCCCTGTTCCAGTGACAGACATAAAGTTAATGTTATCTTGCAACACTTTATGCCCAACATTAACAGACGATTCAGGGTGGCTCACTAGGTAGCCTTGAACACTGTTAATGCCCATCGATTTTACAAGCTCGAATTGGGCGAGTTCTTCTACTCCTTCAGCCACCACTTTTAATCCGAGTTTACGGCCCAGCTCACTGACTGAGTGCATGATTTCATTATATTTAAGATTATCGTTAGCCTGTGCTACAAACAGTTTATCTAGTTTGATTACATCGATGGGCAAATCTGCAAGGGTGCTTAGCGAGCTAAAACCTGTGCCAAAATCATCGATTGCTATAGTGATCCCTTCACCTCGAAGCTTTTCTAATGATTGAATGATTTTATTACTTGCTTTGATTAACGTTGATTCGGTAATTTCAAGCATTAGTGCTTTTGCAGGCAGCCCCGTTTTAGCAAGCTTTTCCATGACCCACTCATAAATATCGTAATGCTTTAACTGCACGCCAGATATATTCACAGAAATAGACACTTTTTTCATCCCTGCATTATACCAAGCGGACATTTGCCGACATGATTCCAACATGATCCAATCACCAAGTTCTAATATCAGATTAGATTCTTCAGCAATGGGGATAAACTCGTCAGGCGTAATTGAGCCTTCAACAGGATGATCCCAGCGAACCAATGCTTCAAAATAATCAATGGCGCAGTCATCTACATGTACAATAGGTTGAAAAGACAAATGAAAACTGCTGCTAGCAATAGCAAGACGCATTTCTTCTAGCAAGTAATGATAGCGGCGAATTTTTTTGCCCATTTCGGGTGAATACACCTTAAAAATTCCACGACCATCTGTTTTTGCTCGATACATTGCTACATCAGCCATTTGCAGTAATGCTTGTGGAGTGGATGCGCTATCAGGGTAAACAGCAATACCTATGCTGGCGCTAATTTTTATTAACTTATTCCCTAATACAAAGTCTCGTTCAATTTCGTGTAATACATTTTGTGCGACTTCTAATGCTTTCTCTTTATCGTCTTTTAAGTTAATGAAAATAGAAAACTCATCTCCACCAAGACGTGCTAGATTTTGCTCTAATTGGCTAATGGGTGAAATGTTACTTATCTTATGGTGTCGTAAAACACTGCTCAAGCGTGTTGCTACTTGAATTAACACATCATCACCAAAACTGTGACCAAATGAGTCATTCACCTGTTTGAACCCGTCTAAATCTATAAATAGTAAAGCACAGCTGAACTTATCCATTTCAGCGAGTCTTAATTGTTTTGCTAGGTGTTCTATATAGGCATGTCGGTCAATAAGGTGGGTTAACTTATCTTGATAAATACTGACTTCAGATTCACGCGTGTAATTAGTGATATGGGTAGTAAGTGTCTGAAAGTTATTTTGTAACTGATCAAGTTGCGTATGCTTTGTTAGGTCCGAGTCTGTGGCTAAATTTAGGCTGTTGAGTAATTCAATTGCCTTAGTGTTAAGCATTTTGATTGCGTATTTCTCATGGTTGTTTTGGAATCTTAAGTTAACTAACCAACTGACTGCTAATGCTAACAAGATTAAAATGATAATGTTGACTGGTGAGAATAATGTAGTGAGTATAAGTTCTGAAGTCATCGCGGTGACGACTGACTCAGTTGTTGTGTTTATAACAATATAAGAAATGTTATTGTCGTAGATTAAATGCTGGCCACTTAATACAAGGTTATACCAAGGTGCCGCTACCACAGTAACATCAGTACCTTGGAAGGTATGTAGTTCTAAGCCTTTTGGCGCGTACATCAGATCATTGACTTGTTTAGTCAAGAAGATATTTAAGCCATATATAAAAGCTATTAAAGTTATAATACTTATTGATAAAGTTCGAAGAGCATTGGCCATACATTACTACCATTGTGGTGTTTTTGTTTTACAATAAAACCTCACCAGTTAATACACCGAGTATATTGTGTGCATCTAGATTAGACAAAACCTTTCTCATACTTTGGGCATGGATGAGTACAGAATGTGAAAATTCATAGTAATTAGTGTTAATGCTCTAAAATGTTTTTCTTATATAATTTTTATAAGACCTTACTTTTATACTGCATTGTTGCCATTCATTAAGTAATCTTTTTCTCTAGTACTGACAAAAACGCTGATAAATTTTCATACTGATAATATCTATGGTTAGTGTTCTGCTAAATAAAAATTAATTACATTGTCTACGTTTTATTCTTTCAAATTCTTGTGTGTTGAATTAATTATTTCTTCACCCATCTGTAAATTTTTAAATGTTATATGTCACTTTTCAAAAAGGATTGCGAGTTTTATTCGAATCAGATTTCTGAATAGCAAGTTACAAGGTCAGAAAAAGTGGCGATAGAAAAGCTGGAAAGCAGCACTGTCAATGCTTTTATGGATGGCTAACCTGTTTGAATTTACGCTTTTCTACTTATTGTGTTTGCATATGCGCTGGGATAGTTTTTAAAAACGTTAATTGGGTAGTGCTGAATTAACGATTAGTTTATAGAACTAAATATGCGTTGTGTTTTATAAGTTAATGTGTGATAAAAAATTAATAATTAGTCAGAACAATAAATATTTTATTTTCATAGGGTTCGTTAATCTATTTGGCAAGGCTATATGATGTAAATGTCTTTAGTTTGTTTTTGTAAATTATCGATAATGTGTTTTTGACGAACGAAGTCGTGTTTCTTTTAGTGTGATTGCTCTAATTCTCCACTTCAATTTTATTCACTTTACCCAACCTAAATTGTTATCTATTTTTTTTATAAGTTGCGATGTGAGTTGATAAAAAAGGTACTGAAAATAAAGTATATTTTATTATCAACTTGGTTCAGTTATTGCTCGTAATAATATAGCAATATGATTATTGTAGTTTTTGTATGTTTTGTGCACTATGGTGGTGCGAAAAACAAACAGCTGCACTGTCATAATGCGTAAATATAGGTTTGATTTACTAACAGTGAACTTGATGTTTTAGTAAGCAAGTTTAGAGACCTGGAACGCACAGCTTCCGCTGAATGAGTCGTCAATGCGGTACTGTGGCAAGGATTAATTTACCAATTGGTTGAATTGGAGCCCACTATGCTAAGTAAACGTTTTTTTAAAACTAAAGACGAAACAGAAGTTACCTTTGAATTCCAACACCCTGACGCTGATGACGTACAATTAGTTGCAGAGTTCACAGATTGGCAACCCGTGCCAATGAAGTTCAATAAAAAAGAACAAGTATTCAAATGCAAACAGCGCTTACCGCTTGATCAAGAATTTCACTTCCGCTACTTAATCAATGGCGAAACATGGGATAACGATCACCAAGCTGATGGTTATATTCCAAACGGTTTTGGTACTGATAACAGCATTGTTAATACCCAACGCGCTTAGGTGTTTTAATGCAGTCACTTTCCCAGTTATATTACCTGCACGGCATAGGCTATGAATATACTAAGTACACTGGCGAACATGTTATTTTCGATGAAAGTACACGTAGGCAGGCACTTAGTTGTTGCGGTATCGATACCCAAGATGCAGATGCAATTAAACAACTTAATTTTGCATTAGATGCAGGTACTTGGCTGAACTTGTTGCCTCATACAAGTATTATTGAGGCACACCACCCAATTTTGAAAGTACGCGTTGATGAGCGTTTATTGTCACGTTCATGTACATTAAGCGTGCCTTCGCTTGATATTCACTTTACGCGTGAAAACTTACAGGACTTAGCTGTTCTTGGTGATTATGGTCTAAACGGCATTCGTTATCTTGAGCTTGCTTTACCAGTTCCTGACATGCCAATTGGTTATCATGATGCCCTCATTACTGTGGCAGATCAGCAATCCCACAGTCAGTTATGGATTACCCCAAAAGAGTGCTTCTCTATTGATGATAAAAAGCGTCTGGGCTTATCGATTCAGCTTTATAGCTTATGCAATGAAGAGGGGCTCGGAATTGGTGACTTTGCTGATTTAGCAAATCTAATTACAGAAGCTGCAACACATAACATGGATTATGTGTTACTAAACCCGCTGCATTTACTCTTTGAACACAGCCCTGAGCGAGCAAGTCCTTACAGCCCAAATAGCCGAGCGTTATTGAACCCGCTGTATATTGCAGTGTCATTATGTGAAGACGCCAAAAATAATAGTGCACTTGATAAATTATTGGCCGATAAGCCCCACAATAGTGCGCCTTATATTGATTACACTTCGGTCAGTGATTTCAAATATCAAGTATTTAGTCTCTTGTATCAGCATTTTTATGAGTTTGCTTCAGCACAGCGAAAACAGCAGTTCGCTCGTTTTTGTGAAACTCATAAACACAGCTTGTCGACCATGTTGGTCGGGGACCGTGATTATGCTAGCTACTTACAATGGCAAGCTCACCTACAATTAAATATCTGCCAGCAAGCTGCCCGAGACAGTGGTATGGCAATTGGCCTTATTAATGACTTAGCCGTTGGCTGTGCTGGTGATGGTAGTGAGTTCAAAAGCCAAAATGAGCTATTTGCAGATAATGCACATGTTGGAGCTCCGCCAGATCCTTGGGCTGAACATGGTCAGAATTGGGGCTTGCCGGCACTCAATCCACAAAAGCTAAGTAAAGACCACTTTGCTTTTTATCGTTCACTTATCCGCGCCAATATGGAAGATGTGGGTGGTCTTAGGATTGACCATGTAATGGCAATTCGTCGTCTTTGGTGGTGTTTTGAAAATAACGCCAAGCAAGATGGCTGTTATGTCTATTATCCATTTGAGCAATTATTAGCGGTTCTTAAGATTGAGTCTCACCTTAATCAATGCGTAGTAATAGGTGAAGATTTAGGCGTGGTACCTAATGAAGTACGTGAAGCTTTAAAAGCGAGTGCAATCTATTCAAATGGCTTGTTCTATTTTGAAAAAGATCACCAAGGGGACTTTTTAGCCGCTGAGCATTTTGCTCCCCATAGTCTTTTAATGATAGCCAACCATGACGTGCCACCTTTTAAAGGTTGGTGGGTTGGTCATGATATTACGATTAAACAACAATATGGTTTGCTTGATGAAGACCAAACTCAGGCTCAATTCGATGCGCGAAACATAGAAAAGCATCGCATGCTTAATTTTATCTCGCGAGAGTCAAATCAGCATTTATCGTTAGATACAGATGCCTTTATAGTTTATGAAGCGTTGGCATCCTCTTTAGCGGCAGCACCAGCAAAATTATTTACTATTCAAATAGATGATTTAGACCAGCAAATACTGCCTGTGAATATCCCCGGTACTGACAAAGAGTACCCAAATTGGCGGCGTTTATTGTCGCGCCCAGCGGCGCAAATTATTAAAACGCAACAGACATTGTTAGCCAATTTAATTTCGATAAGGAATCAATAATGCGAAGTCGTGTTCGTCAAGAGCAAAGTGCACAACCTGTTATTTATCAAAAACAAATTGATGCATTAGCCAGTGGTTGTTTTAGAGATCCTTTCAGTTTTCTTGGAGCGCACAAAAGTGGCGATTCAAGCTATGAAATTCGTTGCTTTTTGCCTGGCGCAAGCAGTGTTTCGGTTCTACTTGGCACAGAAAAAATCGTTGCGCAGCAACAAGGTGATAGTCATTTATTTATCGCTAATATCAAATCAAAATTGAAACCTGACTACCAACTAGATGTCAGTTATAGCGATGAATTTAATCATCAACAATATGATGAGTACAGCTTTGAAAGCAGCTTAGATGAACAGGCAATGTATCTGTTTAATGAAGGCAGTTTAGAGCATGCCTATCAGCATTTTGGTGCGCATTTTGTCACTCAACAAGGCGTTGATGGTGTTCGTTTTACTGTATGGGCGCCGAATGCCAGCAGTGTATCTGTTATTGGTGAATTTAACTATTGGCAGCGTAACCGTCATTTTATGCGTTTTCATCCTGCCAGTGGGGTATGGGAGTTATTTATCCCAGGGCTTAAAGAGCATCAATGCTATAAATTTGCTATCACCACTTTGAGCGGAGAAGTGCTTGATAAAGCCGATCCATTTGCGTTTAAGATGCAACAAGCACCGGGGACGGCGTCCGTACTGCAAAAGCTAAAAACGGGAATTCAACTTTCTGAAAAAGCGTTAGCAAATCGTGCGAAACGAAACAGTGTTAATGCACCTGTTAGTATTTATGAAGTGCACGCGGGTTCTTGGCAAAGACGAGATAACGGTGAGCGCTATCTAACATGGCGTGAACTTGCTGATAATCTTATTCCTTACACTAAAGAGCTCGGCTTTACGCATCTGCAATTAATGCCAATTAGTGAATACCCTTTTGATGGTTCTTGGGGATATCAACCCGTTGGATTATTTGCCCCGACCAGTCGCTATGGCAGCTTTGAAGATTTTGTTTACTTTGTAGAGCAATGTCACGAAGCCGATATTGGTCTTATTCTTGACTGGGTACCTGGTCATTTCCCAAGTGATCCACATGGTTTACATCGTTTTGATGGCACCCACTTATACGAACATGCCGATGTAAGACAAGGCTTTCACCCTGATTGGAATACCTATATCTACAATTATGACCGCGCAGAGGTTCGTAGCTTTTTAATTGCGAATGCAATGTACTGGCTACATGAATTTGGCATTGATGGCTTACGTGTGGATGCGGTTGCCTCAATGCTTTATTTAGATTACAGCCGTGAAGAAGGGCAGTGGGTTGCAAATCAGTACGGTGGCCGAGAAAACTTAGGTGCCATTGAGTGTTTAAAACAAGTCAATATGCGCTGCTATGCGAAAAACCCAGGCATTATGATGGTGGCTGAAGAGTCAACAGCATGGCCGGGTGTTACGCGCCAAGTTGACCATGATGGTTTAGGTTTTGGTTATAAGTGGAACATGGGTTGGATGAACGACAGTTTGCATTATATGCAGCGCGATTCCCTTTACCGTTCGCATCACCACCATGAAATGACGTTTTCAATGGTTTACGCCTACAGTGAGAACTACATTTTACCGCTTAGCCACGATGAAGTGGTACATGGCAAAGGCTCATTAATTGAAAAGATGCCAGGGGACGACTGGCAAAAGTTTGCAAACTTACGTGCATACTATGCCTTTATGTGGGCGCATCCAGGTAAAAAGTTATTGTTTATGGGTGCAGAAATCGCCCAGCGTAAAGAGTGGAACCACGACCAATCGCTTGATTGGCATTTACTTGAGCATATTAGCCACAGTGGCATGCAGCAAACGATTAAAGATTTAAATGCTGTTTACACCAGTACGCCAGCTTTATACGAGCAAGATACCAGCCCTGCGGGTTTTGCGTGGCTCGATAGCAATAATGCTGAACAAAGTATGTTTAGCTTTATTCGCTATGCAAAAAAAGCTGAAGACTTTGTGGTGGTGATCTGTAACTTAACGCCGCAGGTGTATCACGACTATGTGATTGGTGTGCCAAAAGCTGGCGCTTATCAAGTTATTTTGAATACAGATAAGGCGGACTATTTTGGCTCTGGCGTTGCAGCAACTAATCATGCTGAGCAAATCATTGTAAGCCAAGCGAAAGAAAGCCATGGCTTTAATCAAAGCATTAGCGTGTCTTTGCCTGGTCTTGCGACAATTTACCTTAAGAAGGTGAACGATGAGTCATAGTGTCGAACTCGAAGTCGGTGTGAGCTCGCCGTTGGGTGCGTCTGTTGTGGGTAATGGCGTGAACTTTGCTGTGTACGCGCCACAAGCACAACATATGTCATTGTGCTTATTTGATAGCAGTGGTCATTCAGAAATTCTCACCTTAGCGATGCATATGAATGAAGGTGGTATCTGGACACTAAAAGTGAGCCCTCTGAAAAGTGGCGCCTTGTATGGTTTTCGCGCTGATGGTGAGTACGCACCCGAAAAAGGACTCTTTTTTAATAATCACAAACTGCTGTTAGACCCGTATGCCCGAGATTTGTATGGTGAGTTTACTTGGAGTGAACGTCACTATGGGCAAATGCCTGTAGGAAAGTTAAGTCAGGTTAACAATGCCATTGATATGCCAAAATCACGAGTCCGTGAGTTAGCACCTTACAGCGGTAAAAAACCGAATCACTGCTGGGGAAAAACGGTTATTTATGAATGTCATGTGGTTGGTGCAACCTGCCGTCACCCTGAAATTCCAAAATCGTTACAAGGTAAGTTTTTAGGTTTAAGCCACCCTAGCTTTATTGAACACCTACGCACTATTGGTGTGACTTGCTTAGAGTTATTACCAGTTCATGCTTTTATCAGCGAGCAGTTTTTAACAGCCAAAGGCTTACAAAATTACTGGGGCTACAACACGCTTAACTTCTTTACGCCGCATAAAGAGTATCTCGTTAATGATGATATTAGTGAGTTTCAAGAAATGGTCGCGGCGCTTCACAAAGCAGATATCGAAGTGATACTCGATGTGGTTTATAACCACACAGCAGAGGCGGGCACCGATGGACCTATCTTGTCGCTACGTGGCTTAGACAACTTAGGATACTACCGCACCATTGCTGATAAACCACAGCATTATATTAATGATACCGGCTGTGGTAACACGGTAAATATTGATTCGCCTCGCTCTTTACAGCTGGTACTTGATAGCTTGCGTTATTGGGTTGAAGTGATGGGTGTCGATGGCTTTCGTTTTGACTTAGCAACCATTTTAGCGCGTAACCCAAATGGCTTTAATCAGGCACATGCGTTTTTCCAAGCGATTAATCAAGACCCTGTACTCAGCCAAGTTAAACTCATTGCAGAGCCATGGGATATTGGCCCAGGTGGTTACCAATTAGGGGCTTTCCCTGCGCCTTGGCGTGAATGGAATGATAAATATCGCGATACGATTAGACGCTTTTGGAAACAAGAGCAGGGCGTAATTGGCGAGCTTGCAAAACGCTTACATGGGTCGTTCGACTTGTTTGAGCATAACCTACGTGGGCCACTTAACAGTATTAATTTCATCACCAGTCATGATGGCTTCACGCTTGCAGACTTAGTCAGCTACGAGCATAAACACAACGAAGCCAATGGTGAGCAAAATCGTGATGGCCACAGCGGTAATCATTCATTCAATTGTGGTGTCGAAGGCTTTACCAATGACCCACAAGTGAGCAAATTACGCTTACAACAACAAAAAAATATGCTGTTAACTTTGTTACTTTCTAAAGGCGTGCCTATGCTTTCATTAGGAAGCGAAATGGCACACTCACAAGGTGGTAACAACAACGCCTATTGTCAAAACAATCGCACAAGCTGGTTAGCATGGAAAGACTCACAGTTAAGCCATCCTCTAACTCGATTCATTGATGACGTACTGCGCATTCGAAAGCAGTTCAGCATTTTTAAACATCGCTTTTTTGTGCACGATAATGACCCGCGTTATGACGTGGCGTGGTTCACCGAATCAGGCAGCAATATGCAACAAGACGATTGGCATCAAGGCGATCGTCAAGTGTTGATATACAGCCTGACAGACAAGCACACAAATCAAGCTTTATTGATCATATTAAATGCAGGATCAGAGCCGGTAACTTGCCAACTTCCAAGTTTAGATAAAGGTAAGTGGCAGTTAGCACTGACTAGCATTCATCCTATGTCAACACAGTTTGTTGATAAGGAACACCAGATTGCTGCAATGAGCAGCTGGGTTTTTACCGCCAATTCAGAGGATCTAAATCATGGCTAAAAATGCCGATCAAGTATGTGTTGTTAAGGGCTGGCAGGATGCGCCTACAGTTGATGAAAGTACCTTAGACGATGATTTATCACGCCATTTTTATTACACCCTTGGGCGTGATAAAGTGGGTAAGTCACAACTGTATTTATACCATGCATTAGCATTAACTATTCGTGACCGATTAGTTGCTCGTTGCCGTGTGACAAAACAGCAAATTCATGAACAAAAACGCCGTAAAACAGCTTACTTATCACTTGAGTTTTTAATGGGCCGTGCCCTTGGTAATGCGATTTTAAACTTAGACTTAGATGAGCAAGTAGCTAAAGCGTTACAAGAATACTGCACTGAACTTGAGCAAGTTGCTGAGGCTGAGCACGATGCAGGTCTGGGTAATGGTGGCTTAGGTCGTTTAGCTGCCTGTTTCTTAGATAGCTGTGCAAGTCTTGCATTACCTGTAATTGGCTATGGTATTCGTTATGAATACGGCATGTTTAATCAAGCTATTGAAAATGGTCATCAAATTGAGCAACCGGATAATTGGTTACGTGAAGGGCACCCGTGGGAGCTGAGTGCACCAGAGCAATCAAAACGCGTAAAATTCTTTGGTCATGTTGAAAGCTATACTGATAAATACGGCCGTGAGCACCGTCAATGGCTAGATTCTCAAGATGTGTTAGCTGTGCCTTATGATGTGCCAATTCCTGGCTATAAAAACGATATCGTTAATACCTTACGTTTATGGAAATCAGAAGCCACCGACGAATTTGATTTAAGCGAATTCAATGCGGGTAGTTACTCTGAAGCAGTAGCGCGTAAAAACTTAGCTGAACAAATCACTATGGTTCTTTACCCGAATGACAGTAGTGAGAACGGTAAAGAACTGCGTTTACGTCAGCAATACTTCTTATCATCAGCGAGCTTACAAGACATCATTGATACGTGGGTTAGCAAACATGGCGAAGACTTCTCTGACTTTGCCGATTACCATGTTTTTCAATTAAACGATACACATCCAAGTATTGCAGTAGCAGAGCTAATGCGTATTTTGGTTGATGAGTATGAGCTTGATTGGCAAGAAGCCTGGTCTATCACGACTAAAACGATGGCGTATACAAACCACACTTTGCTTCCTGAAGCATTAGAGAAGTGGTCAGTATCTTTATTTGCCCGATTATTACCGCGTATCTTAGAGATTATCTACGAAATCAATGCGCGTTTCTTAGCTGAAGTAGCGTTAGCTTGGCCTGGTGATGTTGAAAAGCAACGTGCGTTGTCACTTATCGAAGAAGGCCCTGAGCCACAAATCCGCATGGCGTATTTAGCGATTGTGGGTAGTTATTCGGTGAATGGTGTGGCTGCACTTCACACTGAGCTTCTTAAAGCGGGCTTATTCAATGAGTTTTATCAGCTTTGGCCTGAAAAATTCAACAACAAAACCAATGGTGTAACACCACGTCGCTGGTTAGCACACTGTAACCCTGAGTTGGCTAAACTGCTTAATCAACATATTGGCGATGAATGGGTTGCTGACTTTAGTAAAGTTAGCCAGTTACGCCGTTTATATGACGACCCTAAATTCCATAAGCAATGGCAAGCTGTAAAACACAGCAATAAGCAACGCCTTGTTGAATTAGTGAAAAACCGTTGTGGTGTAGAGTTTGATGCCGAAATGATGTTTGACGTGCAAGTTAAACGTATTCATGAATATAAGCGTCAGCTTTTAAACGTATTGCACGTTATTCACCTTTACGACCGTATTCGCCAAGGCGATACAGCAAACATTGTTCCTCGTTGTGTGCTATTAGGCGGTAAAGCCGCACCAGGTTACTACATGGCGAAGAAAATTATTAAATTAATTAATAACGTAGCAGAAGTGATCAACAAAGATCCGCTAGCTAAACCGTATTTAAGAGTTGCTTTTTTACCTAATTACAACGTGACAGCAATGGAGACTATTTGCCCAGCGACGGACTTATCTGAGCAAATATCTACAGCAGGTAAAGAGGCATCTGGCACAGGTAACATGAAGTTCATGATGAACGGCGCATTGACTATAGGTACGTTAGATGGCGCTAACATCGAAATTCGTGATGCAGTGGGTGCTGACAACTTCTTCTTATTTGGTGCACGTGCAGAGCAAATTGATGATATCAAAGCGCACTATAATCCTGAGCAGATTATTCACCAAACTGACAGCCTCTATAAAGTAATGCAATTACTTGAGAGCGGTCACTTCAACTTGTTTGAGCCTAATTTATTTGACGACATTATCGCGGCGATTAAGAGCCCGCACGATCCATGGTTAGTCGCTCATGATTTTGCCAGCTTTGTAGAAGCGCAAGAGCAAGTTGAACAAGCCTACTTAGACACTGCTCACTGGACCAAAATGAGTATTTTGAATACTGCAGCCAGTGGCATGTTTTCGAGCGATAGAACCATTGGTCAATACAGTGACGACATCTGGCATTTGGAGCCATTACTGGATACTAGTGCACAGCAAAACACACAGAAGAAAAGCAGCTAGCTTAAGACGGAGAGAGTTATGCCAAGTTATGCAAATCGATACATAAGTAGTTTAACCAGAGAAACGTATGCCCTTATCCTAGCAGGGGGGCGAGGTTCGCGTTTACATGAATTAACAGACTGGCGTGCTAAACCAGCAGTGTATTTTGGTGGTAAACACCGAATTATCGACTTTCCACTGTCGAACTGTATTAATTCAGGTATTCGTCGTGTTGGTATTGCTACTCAATATAAGTCGCACTCATTAATTCGTCACGTAAACCGTGCATGGGGCCACTTTAAGAAAGAACTTGGCGAATCAGTCGAGATCTTACCAGCATCACAGCGTTACGGTGATGAATGGTACTGCGGCACAGCCGATGCGGTATTCCAGAATATGGATATTATCCGTCATGAGCTGCCTAAGTATGTAATGATCCTCTCTGGTGACCACGTTTACTGTATGGATTACGGCGGTTTATTGGCAAAACACGTTGAAACAGGTGCAGATATGACAGTATGTTGTATTGAAGTACCTTGTGAGGAAGCTGCTGATACATTTGGTGTAATGACGGTTGATGAAAGTAATCGAGTTCGTCGTTTTGATGAAAAACCAGCTGCGCCAACCTCTGTGCCGGGTAAGCCAGGCACCTGCTTAGCATCAATGGGTAACTATATTTTCAATACTGAATTCTTATTTGAACAATTGAAAAAAGATGCTGAAACGGAAGGCTCGGGCCGAGATTTCGGTCACGATATTATCCCTGCTATCATCGAAGAGCATAACGTGTTTGCTTATCCGTTTAGAGACTCTAACACCGATGGTCAGCCCTACTGGCGCGATGTAGGTACCCTTGATTCGTTCTGGGAAGCCAACATGGAGCTGGTAATGCCACAGCCTCAGCTTGACCTTTATGATCCCAAATGGCCAATCTGGACATATCAAGAGCAATTACCACCTGCTAAGTTCATTTTTGATGATGATGATAGACGTGGTATGGCAGTTGATTCAACGGTATCGGGTGGCTGTATTATCTCAGGATCGTTAGTGAGAAAATCACTATTGTTCTCGAATGTGTATGTACATTCATTTTGTGAAATTCAAGAGTCTGTGATTTTACCTGGTGCAAAAATACAGCGAAACTGCCGAATTAGGCGTGCTATTATTGACCGCAATTGTGAGATCCCAGCGGGTCTTGAAATTGGTTACGATCACAAAGCCGACAAAGAAAATGGCTTTAGAGTTTCGAAAAAAGGGATTGTATTGGTAACTCGTGATATGTTGAATGAACTTGCAAAGAAGTTAAAGCAACAAGAGCAAGATAATAAACGACTTGCTTAAGCAATTACGCTAAATGAAAAAGGGAGGGCATGTCCCTCCCTTATTTATATTTGAATAATACCAATTCGTTAATTAAGTGGTAGTGCGGATTGGTATAACAGTTTTATGGAGTACTGCAAAGCATGCATGTATTGATGGTAGCTGCAGAGAATGATGCATTACCGAATGCAAAAGTCGGTGGTGTAGCGGATGTTGTTAGAGATTGCCCTAAAGCGTTAGTAGAAAAAGGCCTTAGTGTTGATGTAGTGATCCCTGATTATGGCTTTGATTATTTAGAGCGTCATCACATAGGTGTAGTGCATGTACCATTTGCAGGTCAAATGCAAAAACTGGATGTGTGGAAGCTTGCTAATAGTGATGAAGGTGTAACGCAACTGCTTATATCTCATTGGGAATTTAGCCGCCATAACGGCGCTGTTTATTGTAATGATGAACCAGGTCGCCCGTTTGCTACAGACGCAAGTAAGTTTGCGCTTTTTAACGCTGCTGTTTGTGAGGCCTTGTTACAAGGGCTTATTCGCACTCCTGATGTTGTTCATTTACATGATTGGCATAGTGCCTGTGTTGCTTTGTTACTTAAAACAGACAGCCGCTATAGAAAACTAGCGCATTTATTTTTAGCCTACACAGTTCATAACCTTGCATTGCAAGGGATACGTCCTTTTAAAGGGGATAGTTCAAGCCTAGAAGCCTGGTTCCCAAGCTTAGGCTATAACGGCGAACGATTATGCGATCCGCGTTATTTTGATTGCTTTAATCCAATGCGTACAGCAATTAATCTGGTTGATAAAGTACACCTCGTTTCGCCAACCTATTGCCAAGAAGTATTGCGTCCAAGTGATGCTGAAAAGGGCTTTTTTGGTGGTGAAGGGCTTGAAGCAGACTTGCAAGCAGCCTATGAACAAGGCCGCGTAGTGGGCATTCTTAATGGTTGCGAATACCCAGGAATGAAGCTTGATGACATTAGCTTAGCGAGTCTTTATCAACATGCCGAAAATGCGTTATTTCAATGGATGGCAAAAAGCCCGGTATTAGATTCAAGCTATTACATCGCGCATCAACGCTTACTTAAATTTAAAACTCAGCCTTTTTCTGGGCCATTAGTCACCAGTGTGGGTCGTTTAACGGACCAAAAAGCGCTGTTACTTCGCCAGCCTTATGATAAAGGACTGGTGTTAGATGAGTTATGTCAGCGCTTAAAACAATATAACGGCTATATGATTATTTTAGGCTCTGGGGATGCTGAACTTGAGCAAATAATGACATCGGTTATGGCTCGCCAAGAAAACCTGCTATTTTTAAAAGGGTACGCACATTTTGTTGGCGAATACATGTATCACTTAGGCGATTTATTTTTAATGCCAAGTTCGTTTGAGCCATGTGGTATCAGTCAGATGTTAGCGATGCGAGCAGGTCAGCCGTGTTTAGTACATGGTGTAGGCGGTTTGCGTGATACGGTAGAGCATCATGTGAGTGGTTTTAGTTTCCAAGGTGAGAGTTTAGCATCACAAAGCTACGAACTTGTTACTAGTTTTAGCGATGCGCTTGAGCTTAAGAAATCACAACCAGAGCAATGGTGTTCAATATGTGAACAGGCTAAAAATGCCCGTTTTACATGGCAATCCGTTGCAGAAGGCTATTTATCAGGCTTATATCAATAAAAAATGCGTGATTCATGGTAATTAAGTGACTTTTTTGTCAATTTCAGCTATTAATTACTTAGTGTGAGATAAAATATAAAAAGTAGGTAAAGTGGCTGTATTTGTTGCTAGGCAAGCGGTCTTTAATCGTCGTCAACAAGTTGTCGCCTATGAGCTACTATTTAGAGATAGTTTACAGAATAGTTTTCCTGATGTGTCTGAGAGTACAGCAACAGCTCGACTCATTATGGAAAACCAGCTCAATTTAGGTACCCGTCATATAACGTCGGGCAAAAAAGCGTTAATTAATATAGGTCCAGAGTCTTTGAAGCTGGACCTTTGCGCGTTTTTGCCAACCAAAGATGTGGTGATCGAGTTACTCGAAACCATGGAGCCTACCGACGAAAATTACGAATATTGTCGTGAGCTTTTTCACAATAACTACAAGTTGGCACTGGATGATTTTGTTTACCAACCTGAGTGGGATCGCTTTTTAAAACTCATTCGTCTTATCAAATTTGATGTTCAGCAAACACCCTTTGAAGAAATTGCCCCTGTTGTTAATAAACTTAAAAAACATAAAAAAATAAAGCTTTTGGCAGAAAAGCTTGAAACAGCCGATGATTACGACAAAGCCTATAAAATGGGCTTTGATTTTTTCCAAGGTTATTTCTTTGCAAAACCCAAAATGATTCAGCATCGCGATATTGATTACAACTACGCACTGGTATTATCAATTTATGCTGAAGTCATGCGCCCAGATCCAAACATCAGCGAGATTGCTGGTTTGTTTTCGTTAGATACCGCACTTGCTTATAAGTTGCTGCGCTTAATTAATAGCGGCGTGTTTCCAATAAAGAGTAAAATTGGCTCTTTAAAACAAGCGCTTGTCTATTTAGGCCATGAACGACTGAAAAAGTTTGTAAGCTTAATTATTACCGCCCACAGTGCTCAATCAAAACCCGCTGAGCTTACTCGGCTTTGTGTTGTTAGAGCGCGATTTTGTGAGCTTATTGCGCAGCGTGTCGCAAAACAGCAAACTGGTGAAGCGTTTTTAACGGGGCTGTTTTCATTACTTGATGCTATCTTAGATCAGCCAATGGAAAAGCTATTGGATCGATTGCCGTTTCCTGACGAAATTCATGCTGCTCTTATGCAAGAAAAAAATATCCTCTATTACATACTTGAAACGGTTAAAGCGTACGAAACTGGTAGCTGGTGGGCGCTTGAACAGGCTGTTGCCTATCTAAGTATTGAAAGTTCTGATCTTCCCAAGATATACGAAAATGCAGTAAATTGGAGCGATAGCTGCAGGCAAAACCTATAAGGGATTTATGCGCAATATAAATATGGATGTTTTACGGGGTATTGCGGTACTCGGCTTGATGTTTATGAACATCTACACCTTTGCAGTGTTTGAGTATGACTATACGCCAAGTGCTACGCCACCATTTTCAGATTCACTCATTTACACCATCAATACAGTGTTTATTGATGGGCGTTTTAGAAGCCTTTTTTGTCTGTTATTCGGTGCGTCTTTAGTTATTCAATGGCAACTTTGGCAAAGCGTCGAGAAGCAACATAAGCGGCTAAAAGTTTTGGCATGTATAGGCCTTGCCCATGGTTTTTTATTGTGGGCTGGCGATATTTTGTTTATTTATGCTTGTGCAGGCTGGTTAACGCTTAAATTTAGCCAGCAAGATGACGAAAAAATACTGCGTATGGGCATGCTGTTTTTACTTCTTGGTGCCTTCATTTCATTTTTACTCTCCTTTATAGAGCCAGAGTTTAGCCCTGTAACGAGAAGCTCTGAGAGCTTTTTAATGGCGTATGATGCAGCTTATTCTTCTTATTTTGCAGGATTCGTCAGCAATTTTTTGATGTTTATCATAATGCTTATTGCTGTGCCGCTCATCACAATGTGGATGGCTGCAGGGTTAATGCTGGTGGGTGTTTATTTATATAAACAAGGGGTATTTGTTCAGGGTTTAACACATTCTCAGCTTAAGTTGATTGTTCCTACTGCGATAAGTTTAACGGCTCTGAGGTTGCTGATAGACTCGAACCATAGTGTGTTTATGTACGCGATTGTGGAACCGATTAATTGGCTGGCAGCTTTAGCCATGGCCATTTGCTATTGCCACATCATTGTGAAAATAGTTAAAAATACCCCAAGCAACTGGTTGCTGTTACAGCAAGCCGGTCGCATGTCATTGACATTATATCTAATGCAAACAGTGATTTTTATCCTGTTTTTTAAAGTCGCTTACCCAACCGCAGCAGTTAATTTTGATCGCATAGATTATTGGTTGGTCATTGCTGTTGTGCTTGTTTTTCAATTGTTTTTTTGTAAAGTGTATAGTCAGTACTTTACACATGGTCCGTGTGAATTAATTTGGCGAAAATTGTCTAGATAATTCCTCGTATACTACAATCAAAGAAAAACAAAGCGGGGTGGTAATGCGAGTTTGCTTGTTGGTTTTTACATTGCTTTGCTGTTCACCACTTTATGCTGGCGAGCAATTCTCTGTGCTGTTAGTTAATCCCTCAGTTAAAACTGATTTGTTTTGGCAAAAAGTGACTAATGTGATGCAGGTTGCTGCAAAGCAAAATAATGTTTCTCTCACAACAATTTATGGCGGTGGAAATCGCCACATTCAATTAGCCGAACTCAAACAATACCTGCAATATAACCCTAAACCTGATTACGCCATTTTAATTAATTACCCAGGTGGCGCAGAGCAGTCAATGAGCTTGCTTGAACAACACAAAGTGAATTTTATCACTCTCGAAGAAACGATTGTTGGCGTAGAGCGTGACGAAGTGGGTAAACCCCGTCAGCGCTTTAAGTATTGGTTAGGTGAAGTATTTCACGATAACTTCAAAGCCGGTGAGCAACTTGGTAAAGCCTTACTTAATGAGGCAATAAATGCAAAGCAAACGCCTCACTTTGTTGCGATTAATGGTCATTATGGCACAGAGTCAGACACCCGCAGTGACGGCCTTGTTCATTATTTACGAAAACAAGATGTTGAGCTTGAGCAAGTTGTGTATGCCAGTTGGAATAAGCAAGAAGCCGAGAATAAAGTGAGCCGATTATTACAACGATACCCAGATACGAATGTGATTTGGTGTGCGTCTGATTTGATGGCGCAAGGTGCCCTAGAAGCAGTAAAAGGTAAAAAAGATAAAGCCTATTTCATAGGTGGCATTGATTGGCTTGATGATAATTTAGACTTAATAGAACAACAAAAACTCACTGCCAGTGTTGGCGGGCATTTTATGATGGGAGCATGGGCTTTAATTAGCGTGGTCGATCATCATAATGGTAACCCTTATTGGCAAAATCACGATGAGATTAAGTTTCAGCTTGGGGTGATCACAAAGCACAATATTCAAAGTTACAGCTGGCTAAGAAACATCAAAGATTGGTCGGTTATCCCTTTTGAAACCTTCTTACTGCAAAACAGCAAAAGCACTGAGTACGCCTTCGATTTTGATACGCTACATAGTTTATTGAGCGAAAAGCCCAAAAACGCAGCGCAACACTAAAAGTGTAGTCAAAGAGCCTAGATTCTACCTAGCTTGGTAAAGGCTTCTGGTATAAACTAGCGGCTTTAAAATCCAGACAGAAGTGTGCCATGACAGAGTTAAAGCGATTAAATAAATTTATCAGTGAAACAGGTTTTTGTTCACGCCGTGAGGCAGATAAATATATTGAAGAAGGTCGTGTTACTGTTAACGGCAACTTGCCTGAAATGGGCGTAAAAGTTAGTGACGCCGATGATGTACTTATAGATGGCAAACCTTTAAAAGCAAAGCCTAAGCTGGTTTATATTGCCTACAACAAACCTGTTGGCATTACTTGTACAACTGAGCGAAAAATCCAAAGCAATATTGTTAAAGCTGTTAATTACCCAGAACGTATTTTCCCGATTGGACGCTTAGATAGACCATCAGAAGGCTTAATTTTCTTAACTAACGAAGGCGACATCGTTAATAAAATTCTTCGTGCTGGTAATAATCATGAAAAAGAATACGTAGTAACGGTTGATAAACCGCTAAACCGCCAGTTCGTGAATAAGATGGCAAACGGCATTCCTATCCTCGATACCGTTACTAAAAAGTGTAAGGTTAAACAAACAGGCCCGCAGCAATTTACTATAGTGCTAACACAAGGCTTAAACCGCCAAATACGCCGTATGTGTGAATATTTAGGCTATGAAGTGGTGACTCTAAAGCGCACACGAATTATGAACGTGACCCTAAAGGGTTTAAAAGTAGGGCAGTGGCGCCACTTAACCGAACAAGAAATGGCTGAGATCAATAATTCAATTGCCGACTCAGGTAAAACGGAAGAGCGTTCAATTGATGAAAACAAACAGCCAACCCAAGCTCGTGCTAAGCAAAAGCCACGTAATGAAGAAGAAAAAAAGCGCGACTTTTCTAAATACGTAAAAAAAGCACGCAGTGATGCCAAGCAAGGACAATCAAGATCTAAGGCTGGCAATTCACACTCATCAAAACCAAACCAAACGAAGCGTAGCAGTACTAAACGCATCGGCACATTAAGCCTGAAAAAGTAAACTTAGTGCATTAGAGCCCTGACTAGTCTTTACTGGTTTGCTTCAGGGTTCTAAATGATACAGATTTCAACCTTAGCCTTTATTAGGGTAAATGGCATCATCTTCCAAAAGGTCTCTTTTCGGTTTAAATTCTTTTTTAGAGAGTTTTTTCGCGATAATATCGTTAAGTTGATGTTTGTTTACAAAGAACAGCTCTTTTGTATTGTTATCTTCAAATAGTAATAGTGCTACTTCATTGTTTTTAACGCTTGCTTCAATCAATTTGAGTCCATTCACAATCAAGTTAGGTCTAAAATACAGAGCAACCTGGCTGTGTTGTGGAAAGTCATAATGAGATTCAACAGTGCGGTTTGAAACAGAATCACACTCGAGCTCTAAATCGGCTGATTGTTGCCCTTCACAAATATCTGCGATTGGCGTGCCTATTTCCCCAAAAATCCATCTTGAGTTAAATATCAATCCATTTTGTCCTTCAATTGCTAAAACAGCATCAGATAAACTTTCAACGGCAACATGAAAAGCTACATTAGACTCATGCTGATAGTGTGTATTTTCATTGGCGCTTAAGGTACCACTGAATATTGCAATCAATAAGTAAAGTACTTTTCTACGCATCTTAGCCCTTCAAGTATTAAATCAGCAGCAATAGGTTAGCACACAAGCTGATAGATTAATCATTAAATAGACACCCACTCTAAAAGTAACTAGACACCCACCTTAAACCTTAAATAACAAAATACTTATGCTAGACACAGGCGAGCTCTCTGCATTCGACTTTACCGAGAATTATAAATAAGTTAATAATTGATAGCTGACCAATTTTGCACGACTCATAAACAGGGTTATCAATGGCTAGCTTTCAGAATGTATTTATCTTTATCGCATCCCTATTGTTTGTTGGTTATGGGGTGTTGGGGTTATTAACGAATAAAATTCGTGTAGGTAGCCGAAGTTATACAGGGAGCATTAGCACCATTTATAAGCACCAAGAACCAGTGCGCTTTTATTTTTGGTGTTGCTTATTTTCATTTGCTGGCTGTGGCGGATTTTATTACCTTTTTGTTTATTAAAATAAAAGGTAATAAAAAAGCCCTAACAATTTGCTGATAGGGCTTTTGGTTGAGAGTCAATCTGTATTAATTAGCGTGACGCTGTTTAGGTACTTTGATCTTAAACAGCATGGTATAAAGCACAGGCACAACAATCAGGGTCAGCACTGTGGCAAAACCAAGGCCAAACATAATAGTTACCGCCATTGACTGGAAGAACACGTCAAATAGCAGTGGGATCATGCCTAAAATGGTGGTAATCGCAGCCATCGCTACAGGACGCACACGACTTACACCTGAGTCAAACACAGCTTTGTAAGGGTCTTTGCCGCTATCGAGTTCAAGGTTAATTTGGTCAACTAACACAATGCCGTTTTTGATGAGCATGCCGCTTAAACTAAGTAAGCCAAGCAGGGCCATAAAGCTAAATGCTGCATTCATTAGTAATAAACCTGCCGATACACCGATGATTGCCAATGGCACCGTCGCCCATATTACTAAAGGTTGTTTAACCGAGTTAAACAGCAGCACTGTGATTGCGAACATGGCTAAGTAACCAAGTGGTAATGAACCAAAAATCGCTTTTTGTGCTTTGCTTGATGATTCAAATTCGCCGCCCCATTGCAATTCGTAGCCATGTGGGAGCTCAATTGCCTCAATGTTCTTTCGTACACGGGCAAAGAGTTTAGCAGGTGTTTCATCGCCAATGACATCGTGGTCGGCCATCACTGTGATGGTTCGCTTACGGTCACGTCGCATGATCAAGCTGTCTTCCCATTCAACAATAAAATCATCAACTACTTGTGTCACCGGTACAAACACACCTAACACTGGGCTGTAAATTTGTAAGTCTCGCAGGCTTTCAACGTTTAAGCGCTCTTCAGCAGGCGAGCGAGCAATAATTGGCAGCATTTGTGTGCCGTCTTTATAAACACCCACTTGTTTACCCGATAAGCTAGTTAACAGCAGCTGATCAAGGTCTGATTTAGCAATTCCTAAACGACGGGCTTTTTGCTCGTTAAATTGCGGACGAATTAACTTCGAGCGAGCACGCCAATCGTCACGAATATTAAATGCTCCCGCATCTTGATGCAGAATATCTTTCGCTTGTTTCGCTAATTGGCGAAGTACCACAGGATCAGCACCAGAAAAACGCGCTTCAATTTTTGCATCTGTTGATGGGCCAATTTCCATACGTTTAACTTTAAGCTGAGCATCAAGTACATGCTCGTGTTGGTAATCACGCACTTTTTTGATCATGGTAGTAACAGCTTCGCGGTCTTTAACACGAATAATCAATTGCCCATAGGCTGGGTATGATTTTTCAGGTGCGTAAGTCAGCATAAAACGCGGTGCACCTTGGCCAACCGTTGTGGTTACCTCTTCAACCAGTGGGTCTGCTTGTAAGAACTTTTCAAGCTTTGCGACGCCATCCATTGTAGTATGAATATCAGCGCCTTGTGTATGCCAATAATCAACGTAAAACATCGGTGTATTAGATGCAGGGAAGAACGACTGCTTGATAAATTTAAAGCCAAACACAGAGCTTACAAGCATGATAACCATTAGCAGAAGTGTCGTTTTACGATAACGCATTGCTGCATGTAACACGCCTTTATAGACATTAAAGATAACCCCTTGATAAGGGTCTTCATCGTGATGCGGTTGTTTCTCCGTTGCCTGTTTAAACATTAAATCAGCGAAGAATGGCGTTAAGGTAATGGCGGTGATCCAGCTAAGTAATAATGAAATAAACAATACCCAGAACAAGCTGCCAGCAAATTCACCACTGGCATCTGAACTCAAGCCAATTGGCGCAAAGGCCGTAACGGCTATAACCGTTGCGCCTAGTAACGGCCACTTGGTTTGTTCAACGATATTGGTTGCTGCTTGCAGTTTTGTTTGTCCGCGCTTTAGGTTTATCAATATGCCTTCGGTTACTACAATAGCATTATCAACCAGCATCCCTAAGGCTATGATCAAGGCACCAAGCGAAATTCGCTGTAAATCAATGGCAAACAACTTCATGAAAATGAAGGTACCTAGAACGGTCAGTAGGAGAATTACACCAATCAATACACCGCTTTTAAAGCCCATAAAGACTAAAAGCACGATAATAACAATAGCAACAGCTTCAAGTAGGCTGATAATAAAGCCACTTACTGACTTTTCAACTTCAGCAGGTTGGTTATAAACGCTGTTTATTTCCATACCATGGGGACGTTGATATTCAAGTGACGCTAAATGAGCATCAATATTTGCACCTACATCAACAACGTTAACGCCTGTACTAAATGACACACCAACCAGTAATGCTTGTTGCTGGTTATAGCGAATAATATTGTTAGGGACTTCTGCATACTCACGAAAAACGGTAGCAACATCACCTAAGTAAATAAGCTCATTTTCACCTGGCTTAGAAATAAGTAAGTTTTCGAGCTCTTTTACGTCTTTAAATTCACCGGTTGGGTGTAAGCGAATTGATTCATCGCCAACGCGCACTTTACCTGCGTTCGACACGCTATTTTGAGTTTGTAAAAGCTGATAAATTCGATTAGGCGAAATACCTAACTGGGCAAGTTTGCGGGTTGAAATTTCAACCATGACTTGTGCTTGTTGCTCGCCACCCACGGTTACTTTACTAACGCCATCAACCAAAACAAGCTCACGTTTTAAGTAATCAACGTAATCTTTAAGCTCATCGTAAGAATAACCATCGCCAGTGACTGCATACATCACCCCGTATACATCCCCAAAGTCATCCATAATCTTGCTTGGATAAACACCAGAGGGCATCGACGATGCTTGATCGTTAATTTTTCGACGCAGTTCGTCCCATATTTGGCGTAAGTCTTGTTTACGATAATTGCTTTTCATCTCGACGGTAATTTGCGATTTACCCGGTGATGAAATACTGGTTACGTAATCAACATACGGTAGCTGTTGAATTGCATTTTCAATAGGGAATGTGACTTCTTCTTCTACCTGCTGTGGTGACGCGCCCGGATAAAGGGTGATCACCATGGCTTTTTTTAGGGTGAATTCAGGGTCTTCTAGTTGTCCTAAGCCAAAGTAAGCGACCGTTCCACCAATCAGTAAAAACAGCGCGAACATCCAGCTAATGACTTTTCTTTCAATAGCGAGTGCTGCAAAGCTCATTATAAGCCTCGCTCTTTTTGCCATGGACGCACTTTCATGCCTTCTTCTAAAAAGTGCACACCAGCAGCCACAACGATTTGGCCTTCTTTAATACCTGAGAGTACTTCAATGCCATCACGATGTAATTGGCCAACTTCAACAGCTTGTTTGTGCACTAAACCGGTGTTTTCGTCATAAAGCCATACATAGCTGTTGTTGTTTTCAGACTCAGTAGGCTCTGAGAATACCGCCTCAACTGGCAGCAATGTATAAGGTGATTGTGAGCTGGTGATTTTGCTTAAATCTATATCAACGCGGCCAGTCATACCGGCAAGTAGATTAAAATCTTCTGGCACAGGTAATGAAAACACGACTTTATACGTTAAAGTAATTGGGTCGGCTTGGGTATCGAACTCTTTGACCGTCAATTGATATGACTTGTTTGGGTAACCATCAAATACAACATCAGGTTGGTAGTGAACATCTTTATCGATGCGTGCAATGAGTTTTTCGGGTACTTGAATAACCACGTCCATTAGGTCGCGGGTTTCTAGGCGAAGGATGTTTTGTTTTGCTTGAATGTTTTCAAAGTTTTTCACAAACACTTTTGCCACAGTACCGGCGAACGGCGCGCGTAATTCACTATTATCTAGGTTGGTTTTGGCAATTTTTAGCGCTGACTCAGCAACCTGTTTATTAGCAAGCGCTTGGTCTAACTCAGATTGGCTGGCAATTGAGCGGTTAAATAGCTTTTGCACACGCTCAAGTTGAGATTCTGCTAGTTCATAGCGTGCTTTGCGCTCATCATATTGCAGTTGAAAATCTTCAGGATCGAGTTTGGCTAAAAGCTGGTCTTTCTCAACGTGTTGGCCCGCAAGAGCAGGGAACTCAAGTAACTCACCATTCACACGAAAGGCAAGATAAGAACCTTGGTTAGCAACCACTTCAGCAGGAAAGCTGCGAATGCTTTGCTCTGAATTATTGCCAATATTAAAAAGTTTAACAGGGCGAACTACCGGCTCTGCTTCACTTTGTTGTGCTTGCTCTGAACATGCCGCAAGTAACAGAAACATGCTGCTCATTAACACGGCGGGTGCCAATCTCATTGTCTTCTCCATAGATAAGAAAGCATAAATTTGCTGCAGGATACGCTGCAAAGATATAAAATAAAAATTATTAAATTTTAGAAACAGCATAAGTTTTATTTATATAGTTTGCCATTAATGAATTTAAATCAATTAATCATTCTAGATGCTATTGTGCAAAGCTCTAGTTTGAGCCAAGCCGCACTTAAATTGCACAAGACTCAACCAGCGCTCACGTTAGCAATCAAAAAGCTAGAATCAGAGCTAGGGTTTGAGTTACTAGACCGCAGTCAATATCGGTTACACTTAACAGAAAAAGGCCGTATTTTTTATCGTGAGGCTCGCTTATTACTTAATGCAAACAGTGAGTTAAGCTCACTTGCTAAAGAGCTGGCACTAGGTAATGAAGCCAATTATAAAATTTGCTATGAGCAGCTTTGCCATCAAAACAGTTATAACCAAGTGATCAGCCAAACCTTCAAACGTTTTGCCAGTACAGAGTTTAGTATTTCTTCAGGCAAGCGCTTTGTATCTCTTGAGCAGGTTAATAGTCATCAGGCTGATTTAGGAATTGGCCCTTGGTTTGATTTGTTTCATGCAACAGGGGATCTCGAAAGTTTACCGATTGGTAAATTTGATATCGGTATTGTCAGTGCGCCTGATGTGGTGCCTAGTGAAATCAGCTTTGCAGATATTCAAAATTACCCGTGCTTGGCCATGTTTGAAAGCGACTTGAGTTTTGACAGTGATAGGCTTTCGTATACGCTAGGCTCTGCATTAATGAAAATTGACGATATAACCAGTGTTAAGTCGTTCTTACTCTCTGGTGCGGGCTGGGCAATGATCAGTTTGCAACATTGCCAAGCCGAAATCGACGCTGGTTTATTGCAGCAAATTAAAATTGTCGATCGTGAACACCAGTTTGGCGCAGAAATTCGAGTTTTTAGACAGCACTCGGTTCATCATGGCCCTGTTGCAAGAGCTATTTGGCAAGATTTTAGCGAGGTTAGTAAACACTATTTGGAGTCGAGTCGTGCAGCAGGCAACTAAAGAAGATTTAATTTATACCATTATTTGTGCCATTCCTGAGGGGAAAGTTGCCAGTTATGGGCAAGTAGCAAAGCTTGCAGGATACCCTAATAACTCAAGGTTAGTGGGCAAGTTATTAAAAGTAATGCCCGAAGGCTCAAACATTCCTTGGCATCGGGTAGTTAATAGCCAGGGTAAAATATCGTTTCCTGAAGGCAGCAATAAGCATCTGGAGCAACGACAAAAACTACTCAGTGAAGGTGTTACCTTTAATAAGGCTAAAATTAATATGCGCCTGCACCAGTGGGACTAATAAACATACAAGCTAATTGATAGATAATGACAAACACAGCCAACTAACACGAATACGTGCCAAATTGCATGGCTGTAATGGCGGGTTTTAGCGCTGTAAAACACTGTGCCTAAACTGTACGCAATCCCGCCAGCTAGCAGCCACCATAAAGCGCTTAAATCAAGGTTCAAATAAAGTGGATAAACAAGTGCTAATGCAAACCAGCCCATTAATAAATAGGTAGCGAGAGAGACTTTTTTATTCGTGTTTTTGACCAGTAATTTATATGCAACACCACCAAGCGCTAAAGACCAAATAAACACTAAAGCAGCAATTGCCCAAGCCCCAGATAACGAAATTACCAAATAAGGCGTGTAGGTTCCGGCAATAAGCAAGTAAATCGCACAGTGGTCACATTTTTTATAAATGGCTCGTATACGCTCTCTGGTACTAGCGTGATATAAGGTCGAGGCTAAAAATAATACCAGTAGGCTTGAGCCATACACGATAGCACTCACCGTAGCTGACACAACTTTAGATTGTGAAATTAAGTCCCACAGCACATATACCGCAAACAGGACTCCCATACCGTGAGTGAGCACGTTAAGTTGTTCTTCTTGGCGTGAATAAGGGAGTTGTTGTGTCATATCTATCTACTAAAAATGAGTGAATAAAACAGTTTCAGTGTACAAGTGTGCGCTGAAGTTGGCAATGCTTATTTTTTCACTAAATGTTGGTCAAAATATTTAAATTCGTTGGTTTTATTAACCAACCCTGAATGCGGTTGAAAATTTAATTTATTTTTAAATCGTTAAAAATCAATAAGTTAAAAAATATTTTCAGGGTGGCACAACCTTTGATTAAGTAATTACGACTAATTACTTAAAGAGACAAGGAATACCACTATGAATAACTCACTTAAATTAACTACTGCTGCGTTACTTGTATTAGGGTCAACTCAAGCAAGCGCTACTGACTTTGAATTAGATATCAGCAACACAATTACACAATCTGTTAAAAGCTATGTTCAACAAGCAAGCATTGAGTTGAAAGAAAGCGTAATGAACAGCATTGAGTTTGATGCTCAAAAGTTACTAGATACTTACATGAGTGAAGATGCAATTGCTTCGAAAGAAGACGAAGTAAAAATTGCTCAAGCTCCTAAAGCAACAAACAAGCAGTAAGGAAACAAGACAATGAGTAGTGAAATCAGCTTATTTTTACTTATGGTTGCACCGGTTTTGAGTTTACTCAGTGCGTATGCATCAATCGAATTATTTCGTAACGTTGCGCAATGGTTCAACTTCTAGAGTACAAAGTAGATATTAAGATTTCATGAAATATTGATCGGCGGATTAAAAACGCACGTAATTAAAGGCATGTGGTTTTAGAATAGTAGACTTTATGAAGCGTGCGATTTTTCCTTTACCGGTTTTTATTTTACCTGAAGGGTTCACCAAGCTAAGAATTTTTGAGCAGCGTTACTTAACGATGGTCAAAGAAGCTGTACAAAATAATACAGGTTTTGTGCTGTGCACTTACCAACACGACACAGATCTTAACTTGCCAGAAATGGGTTGTTTAGTGCAAATAACCGACTTCAATCAAGATGATAGTGGCCAATTATTAATTGATGTTTATGCTGAACATGCAGTGTCTATGCATAACGCATATCAAGATAAGCAGCAACTACGCCATGCCGACATCGAACTAATTACGTCGCCTTCATGGTATGTAAACACACCAATCAATGACGAAAACACCTTACTAAGCGACACGCTTCGTGCTGTGTTTGCAAATCAGCCTGATTTAGCAGGTCTATATAAAACCCCACAATTTGACAATCTTGCTTGGGTTGTTGCCCGCTGGCTTGAAATTTTGCCTATTTCATTAGTTAAAAAACAACAACTTGCCTTTAAATCTAATTTTGAAAATTTGCTAAGTTTCCTCCATACTCTAATTAACAACGAATTTACTGATTAATGTGATCTCACATCAACTTTTTGGCGTATAAATTCTTACGACAATAATTGGATGACACAAAGATGGTAAGTCAACAACTTCAAACAGGTTGTAAACCTAACACAGGTCAATACTCTGCCATGCCAGATACACCAAGCAAAGAGCTTGCTGATGCCTTATTTGCTGTTGCTGCGCACCGTGATAAACGTGCGTTTGCAGTGCTGTTCCAATATTTTTCGCCAAAAATAAAACGTTTTGGGATCAAACAATTTGGTTCTGAAGCGCAAGCGATGGAATTAGTTCAAGAAACACTAACCTCAGTTTGGCGTAAAGCGCATCTTTATCACAAAGAAAAAGGGGCGGCGACAACATGGGTATACACAGTAATGCGTAATGCTTCTTTCGATATGCTAAGAAAAATGAAGAGCAGCAAAGAAGAGTGTATTAGTGAAGATATTTGGCCTTTGATAGATGAAGCCGAGCCGGGCCAACACGAATTTAGTGACCATTTAGAAGATAAACAGATTAAGCAATACCTTGATAAATTACCCCTTGCGCAACGAGAAGTTGTGCGCGGCGTATATTTTCAAGATATGTCGCAAGAGCAGCTTGCTGAGCATTTAAACATTCCCGTAGGCACAGTGAAATCTCGTCTTCGCTTAGCCTTGCAGAAGTTACGCAATGAAATGGGAGATCACCATGATTAAGCACCATCCTAGCAATGAATTACTTGCCAAGTTCAGCGAAGGTAATTTACCTGCCACTTTGAGTGTTGCAGTCGCTATTCATGTTGAAATGTGCCCTGTGTGTCAAAAAGAGCTCGCTGCGCTTGAAGCCAAAAATGCAGACACAGTATTTACAGAATCCGCTATTGATATGGATGACATGTTTGATTCCAGTATGTTTGATGCGATCACAGCTGATGAAACTATTGATGAAGTTTACGAGCAAGCACAGGTGTCGGTAGATGTTAAAGACAAAACTTACACATTACCTAGAGCGCTTACCCGGATTGGTCATAGTAAGTTTATGCAAATAGGTAAACTTGCCCGCTCTCGCATTGATTTAGAAGATGGCGCGTTACGAGCAAGCCTGCTCCATATTGATGCGGGTGGTGAAATTCCTGAGCACACACATACGGGTTTTGAGCTCACTTTATTATTAGATGGGGAGTTTAGTGATGAAGACGGACACTATGTACCGGGTGATTTTATGATGCTTGATGGTCGTCATAATCACACGCCAAAAACTGAACAAGGTTGTTTATGTTTTACCGTAGTTAGCAGTGCGCTGCACTTCAACAAAGGTATTAGCAAACTCCTGAATCCAATTGGTAATCTTATTTATTAGTAGGGTTTATATGCAGCAATCAACAATAAAAATTGGTTTAAGTGCTTGCTTAGCAGGCGATAAAGTACGCTTTGATACAGGCCATAAAAAATCAAATTTCTGTATGGATGAGCTTGGCAAGCATGTCGAATATAAAAAGTTTTGCCCTGAAGTAGCGGTAGGGCTACCAATCCCCAGACCAACTATTCGTCAAGTGCGTGTTGGCGATACCATTAAAGTGTGTCGTCCAGATGGCACTGGCGATGTTGGCCCTAAACTAACAGAATATGGTAAACGAGTGGCAACAGAGCAAACCGCTGAGTTAAGCGGCTTTGTGTTTTGCGCGAAAAGTCCTAGTTGCGGTATGGAACGTATTAAAATTTATAACGAAGCGGGTACTGGCAATACTTCAGAAGGTGTGGGTTTTTTTGCAGAGCAAATAATGGCACATAACCCATTGTTACCTTGCGAAGAAAACGGTCGTTTAAATGATATGCATCTTCGCGAAAACTTTGTAATGCGTGTTTATACCTATAAGCACTGGCAAACATTAAGCGAGCAGCCATTAACAGTTCATAGATTGACCCAGTTTCACGCCCAATATAAGTACTTATTGATGGCGCATAACTACGAGGCTTACCGTAGTCTGGGGAACTTGCTTGGCACTTTTGACGGCGAAGATATCCAAACTTTGGCTGATGAATACATTTTAGGGTTAATGACAGCCCTTAAAAAACCAGCTTCTCGTAAAAATAACGCCAACACTTTAATGCATTTACAAGGCTATTTTAAAAAATCGCTTTCTAAGATTGAAAAGCAAGAACTGCGAGATGCCATTGATGAATACCGTCAAGGTTTAGTGCCACTTTACGTACCTCTTACGTTAATTAAGCATCATTTAAAAGTGCATCCAAATGAGTACCTTGCTAAGCAAGTGTACCTTGACCCTTATCCGAACGAATTAAAACTACGCTACGGAATTTAATGAACACATTATTTTGGTTTAGGCGCGATCTGCGCCTTTTTAATAACGATGCCTTGTATCAGGCAATCGAAAATGGCTGCCGAAATGCAGTGTTTTTTATTACTGAAAAGCAATGGCAAAAGCATGATGTGGCTGCTATTCAGCTAGATTTATTAAAGCGTAGGCTTCACTTTTTAGGTGAGCTTTTAGCCAGTAAAGGTATTGAATTACACATTATTGATGCAGCCGATTATGCCGGTTGTGTTGAAAAATTAGCGTCATTTTGCGAGCAACATCAAGTAAGAAATGTCTACGCCAACAACGAATATGAGCTTAACGAAGTAAACCGAGATAAAGCCTTTTTACAGCACGCTGACAGCAATGGGATTGCTTTTTACGCATACGACGGTGATGTGATTGCGCCGCCGGGAAGCATTAAAAATCAAAGCGGTGAGATGTTCAAAGTATTTACGCCATTTAAAAATGCATGGCTAAAAGTTTATCAAGACACCCACTTTTATTTTGCTGAACCACCGCAGATGTTTGAGCCCATTGAGTGGCAGCCAAGTGAGTTATTGGCCTCAGACGGCAGCTCAGAAAAATGGCCTGTTGATGATGACACGCTCAGCCACGTTTGCGCGCGCTTTATTGAAGAAAAACTCGCAACATATCAAGACCAACGAGATATCCCAAGCATTAAAGGCACCTCGGGTTTAAGCCCTTACTTAGCCCTTGGTATTGTCAGCGTTCATCAATTATTGGCACTGATCCAGCAGCGTCACCCTGATGTACTACGTAGCAGTAAAAGTAACTTGTTTTGTTGGGTTAATGAATTGATTTGGCGTGAGTTTTACCGCCATCTTATCGCGATTTATCCAAACCTAAATAAATACGATAACTTTAATGAGAAATACAACGCCGTGAAGTGGCGTGATGATGACAGCGACTTTAAAGCATGGTGCGAAGGTAAAACAGGCTACCCGTTAGTTGATGCTGCAATGAGGCAACTACTGCAAACTGGCTGGATGCATAACCGTTTACGCATGGTGGTCGCGAGCTTTTTAACCAAGCACTTATTAATTGATTGGCGTAAAGGCGAGCGTTTTTTTATGCAGCACCTAATAGACGGCGACCTTGCATCTAACAACGGTGGCTGGCAATGGGCTGCAAGTACGGGGTGTGATGCTCAGCCGTATTTTCGAATTTTTAATCCTATCACCCAAAGCGAGCGATTTGATCCAGATGGTGAATTTATCCGTAAATATTTACCAGAGCTGGAAAAAATACCTGCCAAACAAATCCATTTTCCGCATGATTATTTAGCGAAACAGGGTAAGTCGAGCAGTTATTGGCCAGCAATTGTTGATCATAAAGCCGCGCGAGAGCGAGCGCTAAACGCATTTAAGGTGTGACATGGACAAGGCGATCCTTGATAGGTTTATTGATGTTTATCAAACACTCAATAAAGACAATTTACAGTTATTGGATGAAATTTATCATCCTGATATCCAGTTTGCAGATCCCTTGCATGCGGTAAATGGTCTTGGGGAGCTGCGTGAATATTTTAAAAACCTCTATGCCAATGTGCTTTCTTGTGAATTTGCTATCGAAGACAGCTATGTGACTGAAAATGCAGAGGGTAAAGACGACACTGCATTTATTTATTGGACTATGCATTACCGCCATCCAAAGCTAAACAAAGGCCAAGCGATTTCGGTTGCAGGTCATAGTCGTTTAAAATTTTCTGGCGATAAAATAATTAACCACCGCGACTATTTTGACGTAGGCGCTATGCTTTACAGGCATATTCCTGTACTCGGCTCAGCTGTGAAATACATCGACAAAAGAGCGAGTGCATAATGACGACATTAATTACAGGTGCAACCTCAGGTATTGGCGAGTCATTAGCAACGCTTTATGCAGACAACGATGAGCAGGTCATTGCATGCGGTAGAAATTCAGAAAAGCTTGCTAAATTGAGCCAACATCAAAATATTGACTCTTGCCAATTTGATGCAACAGACCTTCAAGACATTCGTTCGAGCACAGTGGCTTATACAGAATTTGACCGGGTTATTCTTAATGCCGGCAATTGTGAATACATTGATGATGCTCGCAATTTTGACAGTAGCTTGTTTGAACGGGTGATCACGACCAACCTGCTCAGCATGGGCTATTGCCTTGAGGCGTTATTACCAAAAATAAAGTCCGGTGGTCAGCTGGTCATCGTAAGCTCTAGTGTGACTTACTTACCCTTACCGCGCAGCCAAGCATATGGTGCGTCTAAAGCCGGTGTAAGTTATTTAGCTAATAGCTTAGCGGTTGATTTAAACGATATCGATGTCACTTTAGTTCACCCAGGTTTTGTTAAAACGCCGCTTACAGATAAAAATGACTTTCCTATGCCTATGGCGGTGAGTGCAGAAAAAGCGGCAAATTATATTTATAAAGGGGTCGCGAAAAGGCGCAAAGAAGTGCACTTTCCACACCGTTTTACTTTCATTTTAAAATTTTTAAGAATGCTTCCTACGCCACTTTGGCTGAAGCTTGCAAAAGGATTATCACGTTGAAAAAAGTGGCTGTTATTGGATCTGGCATAGCGGGTTTAAGCTGTGCGCACCTATTGCATAAACACTACGATGTAACCGTATTTGAAAAAAACGACTACATAGGTGGCCATACTGCAACCATAGACGTAAAAGTTGATGGCGTTGAGTACGCTGTTGATACTGGCTTTATTGTCTTTAACGACCGAACTTACCCATATTTTGAAAAGCTACTTAAGCGTTTGGGTATCGAGCGTCAGAAGACCCAAATGAGCTTTAGTGTGCATAATGAACAAACAGGCTTTGAATACAACGGCCATACTTTTTGGAGCTTGTTCGCACAAAAGCGCAATATCTTTCGCCCTAAATTCTGGAAACTTTTAAAAGACATTGTTCGCTTTAATGATGTGTGTAAATCATTGCATGCTGGACAAAATTACAAAGAAAATCAAACCCTAGGCGAGTTTTTAGACGAGCATGAGTTTAACGAGTTCTTCCGTTTTCATTATATCTTGCCGATGGGCGCTGCTATTTGGTCAACAAGCATTAAAGAAATGGCGCAAGTTGGTGTAGAGTTTTTTGTTAAGTTTTTTTATAACCACGGTTTGTTGGATATCACTAATCGCCCGCAGTGGTATGTTATTCCGGGTGGCTCTCGCGAATACATTAAACCTATGATCCAAGGTTTTGCTGATAAAATTCGTTTAAATAGTAATATCAGCTCGGTATCTCGAAAAGATGACAGTGTGCATGTTCATTTTGATGATGGCCACAGTGAAACATTCGATAAAGTTGTGTTTGCTTGTCACTCAGATCAAGCTTTAAAGCTGTTGTTAGACCCAAGCGAGGACGAAAAAAGCGTTCTCTCAGCTATACCTTATACGGCTAATTCAGTGGTACTACACACAGATACTACACTGCTACCAAAACGCAAAGCCGCATGGGCGAGCTGGAATTACCTGTTAAATAACAACACAGATAAAGCCGCTGTTGTAACTTATCAGATGAATATTCTGCAAGGCATTCAAAGCGACACGCAATTTTGTGTCACGCTTAATCACCTTGACGGCATTAGAAAAGACAAAATTCTGCGTGAGTTTACTTATCATCATCCGGTATTTAATAAACAGTCGATTGCCGCACAGCAGCAAAAGCCTCTTATAGACGGTAAAAATAATAGCTATTTTTGCGGTGCTTATTGGTACAACGGCTTCCACGAAGATGGTGTAAGAAGTGCTGTAAATGTGGCAAAGCAACTCGGAGTCGAGTTTGAATAGCGCCATATATGTAGGTGATGTTCGCCACAGGCGCTTTGCCGTCAAAGAGCATCACTTTAAGTACCCGCTTTATATGATGTGGGTTGATTTAGCTAAGCCTGATGAACTTAATGGTGTTCACCCTTGGCTTGGCTCAAGTGGCTTTAAGGCGCTTAAATTTAATCAGAGCGACTATTTTAATTTTCAAACCGATATGCAACTGCCACTCAAACAGCGTGCACTTAATAAAATTAAAGAGCTTGGCATTGACGATGAATTTACCCATGTTTTTATGCTCGGACAGGTGCGCTGTTTAGGAATTTATTTTAGCCCGGTTAACTTTTTCTTCTTTCAAACTAGTCATGGCGAGTTCACTCACATGCTTGCTGAAGTCAGTAACACGCCTTGGAATGAACGTCATTATTATGTCGTACCCCTTGAAAAAAAAGTGAACTTTAAAAAGGTTTTCTCCGTATCACCTTTCATGAACTTAGATATGAACTATCATTGGCATATTAGAATGAATTCTGATAACACCATGATTCATATTGAAAATAAAAAAGACGACACTCTTTTGTTTGATGCAACCCTGCGTTTGCAAAAGCACCCTCTCACGAAAGAGCAGGTTAGTGCCGTGCTTAAACAGTTTCCGGCTATGACGTTAAGTATTTTTAAAGGTATTTACCTTCATGCTTTGAAGTTGTTTTGCAAACGTGTGCCATTTATTGGCCACTCGGGCAAACAAGAGAATTCAACTAGGTGATGTGATGGAAAAAGTATCAAATTTAACACAAGCCCCAACGACCGGCTGGATGACAAAACTTTATAAAAAACTGGTAATAGGTGCATTCAATAGTATCAATGTCGGTTGCATTACCCTAAAAGAGGGTAATCAAAAAGAGCAATTCGGTGACATTACAAGTGATTTACACGCAACGGTCACGGTAAATGATGCTGCTATGTATAAGTCTTTTGCGTTATCTGGCAGTGTGGGTGCCGGCGAGGCTTATATTCTTGGCTATTGGGATTGTGACAACCTCACTAAACTTATTGAAATATTCGCTTTAAACCAAGATCAGTTAGATGCATTCGAGAAAAAATTTGCCTTTTTAAGTGGCATTGCGCACCGAGTTAATCACATTAAAAATAAAAACTCAGCAAGTGGTTCAAAAAAGAACATTGCGGCGCACTATGATTTAGGCAACGATTTATACAGTGCATTTTTAAGTGACGAAATGTTGTATTCATGTGCTGTTTATCCGTCAAAACAAGCTAGCCTTGAACAAGCCCAAGCGCACAAACTAGCATTGATTTGTGAGCAGGTTGATTTACAACCAGGTGATTCGGTGATTGAGATTGGCACAGGGTGGGGCGCCTTTGCGATTTATGCCGCAACGCATTTTGATTGCCATGTAACGACGACCACAATTTCTGACGAGCAACATGCTTATGTGGAACAAAAGGTTAAAGAGCTTAACCTAGAGCATAAAATTACTTTATTAAAGCAGGATTACCGCCTCTTAGACGGCAAGTACGATAAGCTTGTATCAATCGAAATGATTGAAGCTGTCGGTCATGAGTATTTGCCTGGCTTTTTTGCAAAATGTAAGTCTTTATTAAAAGACAGTGGTGCAATGCTTATTCAAGCAATCACCATAGCTGATCAGCGTTACAGCCACTACCTTAAAAATTCCGATTTCATCCAGCAGTACATCTTCCCGGGTGGTTGTTTGCCTTGTTTAGATGAAATGAATAAGCAAATAAAGCAGCAAACAGACATGGTTGTGCATAGTGTAAAAGATATTGGCGTTCACTATGCAAGAACATTGGCTGATTGGCGCGAGCGCTTTGTCGCTAGCTGGCCTGAAATAGATAAAGTCAAATTTGACCAACGATTCTATCGTTTATGGTTATTTTATTTAGCTTACTGTGAAGGTGCGTTTAGAACCCGTGCTATCAGTACAGTGCATTTAGTTGCCCGTAAACCTCGTTTTGGTCATTCTGGCGATGATATCGCGCTCGATTATTAACTTTGTTTTGTTTCAAGGAGTATGGTTTATGGCCTTACTCCTTGAGCGCAACTCTCTAATACCCGCTTTAGCTGTTGTTGCTTTGATGATTTACCTATCAAAGCAACGTCAGCAAGATAGTTGGCTACTTTTATGTGGTTTACCTCTCGCACTCGGCTACGAATGGCTTGCCAGCAGCTTAAACTTACTTGCCTTTAAAGAGAGCCCCTTTCCCTTATGGCTTGCTGTACTTTGGGCAGCACTGCTTTTAACCATTAATACTTCGATGCAATTCCTACAAAAGCTGCCTTGGTATATTGCATGGGGTGTTTGTGTGTTATTTGCTCCTGCTAGTTACTACGCTGGAATGCGCTTTGAAGTACTTAATACTGAGCTTGTTCTTTGGCAATTTTGGCTTGTTTATGGCTTAGGTTGGGCAAGTATGTTTATGGCTATAATCGCTATAAATAAGCGATTTTTAGCGGCTGAATGATCAGTTTTAAGTGGTTTTTCGTAGTGTTTAATAATACAACTTTAAGGGTTATTTGATGAAACAATCACTTAATTTAAGTTTATTTGCTGCGTTATCGTTCTGTGCAGGTGTGTATGCAAATGGCTTTAAAACAGTGGGCCAGGCCAAGATGGAGTATCTGTTTTGGGATGTGTATAACGCCAAATTAGAGACCCCATCGGGTTCGTATCAGTTTGGCCAACACCCCAGCAAACTTACACTCACCTATTTGCGGGATTTCGATGCGAAAGATATCGTCAAAGCAACCAACGAGCAATGGCAACATTTAAAGCTTAATGACATGGTAGGTGCTTACGATAAACAATTATTAACTCTTTGGCCTGATATCAAAAAAAACGATTCGTTGTCGTTTCAAACAAACGAGCAAGGAATTGGTACTTTTTACTTTAATGACAAAGAGCTAGGTCAGATCGATGATAATAAATTTGCTGACAACTTTTTAGCAATTTGGTTAAGCGCCGACACGTCTGAACCATCACTTCGTAAACAGCTTATTGGAGGGAAACATGATTAAGCTCAAAGCATTCTTTATTTTTGCTATGGTACTGTTAATTACCAGCTGCTCTGCACCAGATGTTGATTATTATCAGGGCACAGAGCCGAAGTTTGACTTTAAGCAGTTTTTTAGCGGTGAGCTCAAAGCCTACGGCGTTGTACAAGACCACAAAGGTGAATTAACCCGTAAGCTGGTAGTTGATATGCAAGCGTCTTGGAACGGCAATCAGGGAGTGATTGACGAGCAATTTGTTTATGATGACGGCGAAAAGCAAACGCGTACTTGGTATATCACCATTAATGATGATGGCAGTATCACAGGGACTGCATCAGATGTGATTGGCGAAGCAAAAGGTGACAGCAATGGCAGTGTGTTCCATTGGACATATTCTGTCGAGCTTCCGTACGATGATAGTACTTTAGTGGTAAATTTCGATGATTGGATGTACTTGGTAACACAATCACGCTTGATTAACCGTACCGCTATTGATAAGTTTGGCTTTGAGGTCGGGGAAGTTACCTTGGTTATCGAGAAAATTGAATGATGGTTTGGCTATCATAAATTTTTGTGATGGTAGTTAAATTAAGTCTTTATTAATACTGATGTCACTAACCTTGTGATTGATAGTTAAATAGTAGTCATTTTTGAATAAATTACGTAAAAATAGCAATTTGCTGTTGCTAACTTCTCAAAAATGCATAAAGATAGGTTTTGCGAAGGCAAAATAATAACGAATAGGAATCTAACAATGAATAAAGCTCAATTAGTTGAAAAAATTGCTACTGATGCAGAAATCTCAAAAGCGGCAGCAACTCGTGCACTAGATGCATTCACTGGCGCAGTTACTAACTCTCTTAAAGAAGGTAACTCAGTAGCATTAGTTGGTTTCGGTACTTTCTCAGTAAAAGAGCGTGCAGCGCGTACTGGCCGTAACCCACAAACTGGTGCAGAAATCCAAATCGCAGCAGCAACTATCCCAAGCTTTAAAGCGGGTAAAGGTCTTAAAGACCAAGTTAATCCTTAATAGGGTAACTTACTAATTATTGAAAAAAGGGCTTATAGCCCTTTTTTTGTATCTTACGTTTTGTCGCGTTAGCGAAAAAGGCTTATGCCTTTAACGCTTTATCACCACGACCAATACCAACCGCACCTGAACGTACAACTTCAATAATGTCTGACTCGTGACGCAAGGTATCAAGGAAAGATTCAACCTTTTCTGTGCTCGCTACAAGTTGCAGTGTGTAACTGTGGCGGCCCATATCTAAAATAGCACCTTGGAACACATCAGCAACACGCGTTACCGCTGCACGAGTGGTTTCATCTTGGGCAAAAACTTTCACCAATAATAGCTCACGCTCGATGTGCGCCATTTCGGTTAAGTCAATAATCTTAAGAACATCTACCAGTTTGTTAACTTGCTTAGTAATTTGCTCAACGATGCGATCATCACCCATGGTTGTAATGGTAATACGCGAAAGTGAATGATCGTCAGTCGTGCCAACAGTTAGGCTATCGATGTTGTAAGCGCGCTGTGAAAATAGGCCTACAATGCGCGATAACGAGCCAGGTTCGTTTTCTAATAAGATTGATAAAATACGGCGCATTATGCTTTTACTCCTTTACGTAACCACATATCATCGACTGCCCCTAGCTTGATTTGCATTGGGTAAACATGCTCTTTTTCATCTACACAGATATCTAAAAATACCAATCTGTCGTTAATAGACATGGCTTTTTCAATAGCAGGCTGAAGCTCATCAATATGATCAACGCGAATACCTACGTGGCCATAGCTTTCTACTAGTTTTACGAAATCAGGAAGTGATTCCATGTAAGATGATGAGTGACGACCTGAATACATCATATCTTGCCATTGACGTACCATGCCCAGTGAACGGTTATTCAACGACACAACTTTCACAGCCAAATTGTATTGTAAGCAAGTTGATAGCTCTTGAATGTTCATCTGAATTGAACCATCACCCGTCACGCAGATAGACTCTTTATCAGGGAAGGCAAGCTTAACGCCCATTGCTGCAGGTAAACCAAAGCCCATGGTGCCTAAGCCACCAGAGTTGATCCATTGGCGAGGATGTTTAAACGGATAATACTGAGCAGCAAACATTTGATGCTGACCTACATCAGAGCTAATGTAAGCATCACCATTGGTTGCTTTGTAAATTGCCTCGATAACCGCTTGAGGTTTGATTTTATCGCCATCCGTGCTGTAGCTTAGGCATTTTTGTTCACGCCAGCTAATGATTTGACGCCACCAATCTTCTTGTGCTGAACGATCAATTGAAATAGGGCTCTTATCAATCGCCGTTTGTAACTGTTCAAGCACTGTTTGTAAGCAGCCAACAACAGGGATGTGCGCTTTAATTGTTTTAGAAATTGAAGTTGGGTCAACATCAACATGAACAATCGTGGCATTAGGGCAGAATTTTTTAACATTATTCGTTACCCGATCATCGAATCGAGCACCTAATGCTAAAATAACATCAGCGTTTGCCATAGCTTTATTTGCCTCAAGGCTACCATGCATACCTAACATGCCAATAAAGTTAGGGTGAGTACCGCTGATACCACCTAGACCCATTAAGGTGTTAGTGATAGGCGCGTTTAATGATTCAACCAAGTGAGTCAGTTGCTCAGAGGTATTTGATAGAATAATGCCGCCACCTGAGTAAATAACCAACTTTTTAGCTTCTAAAATAGCGTTCACTGCTTTACGAATTTGTTTTGAGTGGCCTTTAGTGTTCGGGTTATAAGTTCGAAGCTCAGTGGTTTTTGGAAATTCGAATGGGAACTTTAGCTCAGGATTAAGCATATCTTTTGGTAATTCAACCACAACCGGACCAGGGCGGCCTGTGCTGGCTAAGTAGAAAGCTTTTGCTAAGATGGCAGGGATCTCTTTTGCACTTCGACAGTTATAGCTGTGTTTTACGATAGGGCGAGAACAACCAACAATATCAGTCTCTTGGAATGCATCATCACCAATTAAACCAGTAGGAACTTGGCCAGATAACACCACCATTGGAATAGAATCCATATAAGCAGTCGCGATACCAGTAATACAGTTTGTAGCCCCAGGGCCTGAAGTTGCAAGCACCACACCGACGTCACCGGTAGCACGGGCATAACCATCAGCCATATGTGTTGCGGCTTGTTCGTGACGTACTAGGATATGTTCAATATCTTCTTGTTGAAATAACGCGTCGTATAAATCAAGAACTGACCCACCTGGGTAGCCAAAAATATATTTAACATTCAATTCTTTAAGTGCCCGAACAACTAGTTCGGATCCATTGTATTCAGTCGTACTCATCCTCATTCCTCTGTGTGTGCAAGCATAAATGCATAAAAAAACCCCCGCATATGGCGGGGGTTTTTTAAAAAGCGTGCTTTCACCTTTTAATAGCCACCCGCTGGGCTTGTAACTAAGACCAGTACGAGAACGTTGACGACTAAAAGGTGACGGCGAATATTCATTATTTTTTAATTTTCTTCTAAAAAATGCACAGCCGACTAGATGGCTGCTGTTTAAAAAATGTTAGGAGTATTTTTAAGCGTTTTGGAAACTGATGTCAACCGCAAATGTGGTTTTTTGCATTAATTTTTCTTTATTTCGATTTTTTGATATTTTTGTTGCATCCAGGCGCTTAATTGCCATTATTTTGGGGTGGAACTATGCGTTGAATTGTTCGTGTGGCAAATTGCTAACTACACCAATAGATAATGCATTTACATTACTGCCTTGCATAACTTAGCTACTATCAGAATCGGTTTCTTTTTTATAATTAGACACCCAATTTAACACCTCGCGATGATACGCGTGATTAATTTTTAGAAAGACAGTCAACTTATTTTTAATATGATGCAGCTTAATATAGATGTGAATTATTGCGAACAAGTTGAATTGCTAGGAAAGTAGTGATTTTTCATTGTCATCAATTAAATTTCAGCCTTATGTGCTGAAATATTCTTGAGTTTTGCAGATTGGATAGCTCTAGTTGCATAAGTCATTTTGCCTCTCGAATGAAAAGGATTGGATCTGTAAGATTGATTTCTAGTGTCGAATGCTCAATTAAGCAAATAAGGCTAAGCTATTTGCTATAGAGCTTCTTCGTTTTCGTTTCATGTGATTTGTATAAGTAGTTATAGCTTGCTCTTTACCCGCTGTATTTTTAAATGAACGTGTAAAAGAGGTGGTGAGTGTAAGCCAGTTATCACTACAAATATTTAGTCTTTCAAGAATTGGTAACGCATCTTCTGAGATTTTCCCTGGCTTATCTTCTCGTATTGAGCGGCCCGTCCAATCAACAAGTTTTAGATATGTTTTGAGCTCAAATGCTAGCCCTCTAGGCATGTGTTTGCGTGGTTTACCTGCAAAGCGCATTAGTGATTTTGGTTGTTTATTATTTTGAGCTGCATTAATTCTAGATTTAATACTGGTGTAGTCAGAATCTTCGGGTAAATCAGCCACTTTTGCTCTTACAGGGTTTAGGTCAACATACGCAAGGCAAGCGGCAAGTGCTGCTTCATCAAGTAAAGCTTGT
>NZ_PNCP01000219.1:0-248 GCF_005886115.1 Pseudoalteromonas sp. S4492 | reverse complement strand
AATAATGATAGCTTTGTTTACAAAGAATCATGTTGAAGCAAACTTATTGCTTATCAGCATTTTATTAGCGGGGCTATTTAGCGTATAGACTCAAATAACACTCGAAGTGTTACCGTCATTTGAAGCTGACCGCATTATTGTAAGTGTTACCCTACGTTGCTCAACACCTGAAGATGTTGAAAAAGGTGTCGCTATCCGTATTGAAGAAGCGGTGCAATATCTCGAAGGGATCAAGAGTATCACTAGCC
>NZ_PNCP01000218.1:0-311 GCF_005886115.1 Pseudoalteromonas sp. S4492 | reverse complement strand
GATGTCCCTTTTATTTTTCTGTCAGATGATCCTCACCACACAAGTATGCTCTGCGAACGCACCGAGCCATACAGTGATAATACGGTGTCGACCCTGGGTCAATCAGACTGCTGCGGGCTCGGGTCATAAGGACTCCTGTTCAGAAGGGTAAATATCAGGAACAGGAGAAAAATAGTCCAACCTGTCGGTTAGTCAGATTTTTGGATAATAGGATGATCCGCCCCACACTCGGCTTCTGTGAGCCAGAATAGTTGTGCTGAATACTATTCAAGTGAGGCGAACCATTATGTCCATTACAGTCATTGGTATCG
>NZ_PNCP01000217.1:0-350 GCF_005886115.1 Pseudoalteromonas sp. S4492 | reverse complement strand
TTGTGGTGTTATCGGTTCGATTACCGCCAGGTAAATTCGGTGTAATATCAAAGGCTGTGGTGGTATTAACCTTTGTTTCCCCTTCCATATAACCGTACATCAGGTAGAGGTTGAGGAAGGGTAAAACCCATGCATCCAGTCTCAGGTTGGATGTCAGACTGTTATCGTCCACATTATTGAATTGCAGGTCAGTAATGTACTGACTGATACCCCCTTGAAAAACGACACTGTCCAGTTTGCTTCTCTGCTGCATGGAAAGGGTGGTTAATGATAGCCCCCAGGTTTTCGGAAAATCAGTGCCTTCTGGAATCCAGTCTTTCCCAAACAGGGGGCCAGAGCCCTCAGCGAAT
>NZ_PNCP01000216.1:0-237 GCF_005886115.1 Pseudoalteromonas sp. S4492 | reverse complement strand
TGGTAATAATCCAGGCCAGCAGGCCCGGCGTAGCCATGCTTTTTGGAATGGGTAATTTGGGCATCGGTGCGGTTTTAACACCGGACTCACACTCGCAGCCGTATTTCAGACGCTGGAACTCAACCACTTTCACCTGTGCAGGAACGATATCCAGCTTACAGCTGCTCTCATGGCCAAACGCCTTAAGAGCTTTGCCGCAACAGTCGCACTGTTTCTCATCGTCTGGGATATCGATTT
>NZ_PNCP01000215.1:0-306 GCF_005886115.1 Pseudoalteromonas sp. S4492 | reverse complement strand
ATGCATTTATTGCGTGGTGTTAAGCTTGGTTTGTTTGATGATGCAACTGCGATGACGAAGTTTCAGGTATGGCATAACGAACATGAAGCGAATGTTGCTCGTAGAAATGAAGAGCATAGGAGTAAGCAGCGTGCGAAGAAAGCTTATGTTCCCGTAGTAAAGAAAGTAGAAACTAAGACTGAAGAAGCAGCTCCTGCTGTTGAAGGTAATGAAGAAGCTTAATCGACTTGTTAATAAATGAACCCCGACCGAAGTGTCGGGGTTTTTTTTGCCATTTTGTCGCTAGCGTCAGACCCCCCTTTGTAT
>NZ_PNCP01000214.1:0-353 GCF_005886115.1 Pseudoalteromonas sp. S4492 | reverse complement strand
CAGTGGCACCTTGAGTATCACGGTGGACAGTAATGTTTATGTCCTGGGCACCGATGCCGCACTGGCCAGTAACGGGGATACCTGGACCCTGGATCTGACCGGTACGACCCTGGCCGATGGCACCTACGCGGTCAACGCCAAGGTGACCGATACCGCCGGTAATAGCAGCGAAGCGAACCAGGATGTGGTGATTGATACCACGGCACCCAACGATGAACCCGGCCCCGATGGCGGTGCCCTGCCGGATGTCGCCATCAGCCGCATCACCGACGACACCGGCACGCTGACCAGCGATTTCATTACCAACGACAACACCCTGAAAATCCAGGGCCAGTGGTCACAGGGCAGTGGCA
>NZ_PNCP01000213.1:0-207 GCF_005886115.1 Pseudoalteromonas sp. S4492 | reverse complement strand
GTCTGGGTGGAAGTCTGCCAGTCAATGGATTCAGGAAATTCTACATCAAGCCACTTGATCAGGTATTCCTGAAGTGCTTCTGGATCACTGGTGCCGGGGCGATTCTCAAAAAGGATTGCATAGTTTCGCTTGAATAATCGATCCAGAATCTTTCGGGTGTCCTGAAGGTCGTCTGACTGTTTTCCCCCTTTAAGCAAATGCTGGGCA
>NZ_PNCP01000212.1:0-317 GCF_005886115.1 Pseudoalteromonas sp. S4492 | reverse complement strand
TGATCAATGAACTGATATGCCACTTCAAACTGGACTTTGCTGAAGTTGAACAGCGCTTTGACCTCAGATTCAACGACTATTTCTCGGAGTCACTGGAAGCCCTCAAACCCATGGCCAACGATGGGCTACTTACTCTGACCGGGAAAGGCATTCAGATAGAACCCAGAGGAAAGATGCTGATCAGAAATATCTGCATGCAGTTTGATGGCTATTTCAAGCAACAAAAGCAACAGCAGCAGAACCTCTACTCCAAGGTCATCTGATCAAATTTCAAGCCCGCTGCAATGCGGGCTAGAATGATCTCTGGTAACTCAGCT
>NZ_PNCP01000211.1:0-293 GCF_005886115.1 Pseudoalteromonas sp. S4492 | reverse complement strand
CGCTCTTTAAACCTCTTCTGGTTGTGCTCGGTTTACTGATTGTCTGGGAATCCATCGTCGTACTGTTCGCCATGCCGGAATATATTCTGCCTGGCCCCAAGGCCGTGTTCACCAGCATGTACGACAATGCTTCATTGCTATGGAAACACACCCTGGTGACCATGACGGAAATGCTGCTGGGCCTTATACTGGGTGTGCTGTTCGGCATTCTTCTGGCCATGATTCTGGTCTATTTTGTAGCACTTCGCCCCTGGTTACTCCCGCTGCTGCTGGTCACCCAGGCTGTCCCTGTT
>NZ_PNCP01000210.1:0-228 GCF_005886115.1 Pseudoalteromonas sp. S4492 | reverse complement strand
AACGTCATCACCGATATAATTTTGCAAGGCTCTTAATTGGGTAGGTGTAAGTTTTATCAATACATTTTTCGCACTTTCTAGATATTGACTTATTCCTTGAATATCACCTTGGCGATCACTGAAAAAAACGGATTTTGCAGATACTAAAGGTAACCAAACTGAAGTAATAGTGAGGTCGACAGCAAGTGAAGTATGTACAAAGCTTGAGTCAAAAGTATTTGCACCGTA
>NZ_PNCP01000021.1:0-3169 GCF_005886115.1 Pseudoalteromonas sp. S4492 | reverse complement strand
TATTTTCTATATATTCAATAGCTTAAGTAGTTAATTGAAATTTTTCTAATTATTACTAGAATTGATCGCTAGGGGGATCAATGGACAGAGTAGTAATAATAGATACAGAGACAACTGGCTTGTCTCCACGCAAGGGCAAGCATCGCATTGTTAACCTTGCTGCCGTAGAAATAATTGATGGCGATATCACAGGCAGCATCTTCCACTACTTCTTAAACCCTGAAGGTAAGAAGAGTACGTCGGAAGCCCACGCGGTACACCAAATTGAAGATTCATTTTTGCTTGATAAGCCAACGTTCTGCCAAATAGCTGAAGAATTTCTAGAGTTCATAGATGGTGCACGACTTTCCTTTTACAATTCAGAATTTGATGTTGATTTCCTGCAATCAGAAATTGATCGATGTGGACTAGATATTGTCTTCAATAGAGATTACGACGTATCTTGCTTGATGAGGGATTTTGCCAATAGGGAAAACTATGGGAAATGGGTCAAATTAGATAATGCTTGCATACGTTATGGTATAGACATTACTGAAAGAAAATCACACGGTGCCGCAATAGATGCCTTTATTACAGCGGAGCTGTACCTGAAGTTTCATTATTCGAGTGACAAACCACTTGCGAAGACACCGCATCAAAATGAACGTGTCGAGCCTACAGCCTTTCCAATCCCAAGAGCCTACAAAGATCCTATCACTGGTAAAGCTATTCAGCTTAACTACTGTAAGAACCCAAACTGCCGAAACTATGGTGTAGCCGCACTTAATCCCAAACGCAAAGCTGATGGCTCTATAATGCGAGGGTTAGGTAATGATTATAGGTTTACTAAAACAAAGATAGGTCGCGTGTTAACTTGCATCATCTGCGGCACAAGTACAAAACTGATAAACAACAAAGCTTTCGTTGAAGAGTCAAATAGGCAAGAGCAAATATTTTCCAATAAAGAGATTTGTTGCCCTGATAAGAAACTTGAAACATCACGACGACGAACTAGGCCATGTCGAAATGCGGTGGTAAATTGGTTAGATAAGCCTAAGCGTTACACCTTAAGAGGCACAGTACCGTCAACAGTAGAGTCATTGAAGTATCGAGAAGCCCAAAGGATTGAATGCAATGCCTGTCACAATCCTTTCAACGTACCGTTGAACGCTGAGTATGGTCAAAAGAGAGCTGATATCAATGGAATATTGTTCAGAATGCTTATTAACAAAGGTATCGTCAACAGAATGGAAGAAATTTTGGATGTGCCTATCACTTTAATTTACCACCGTATCGAGTTTTTCTTAAACCAGTGTGTTGAGTTTGACCGTTGGCACATACAGAACAACATTCAGGCTTTAAAAGGCAAAACCCTAGAAGTTAGTATGGACAGGCAGCACTACCTGTCTAACTGGAGTGATAAGAAGGACAGTCGCCCTACGAAACTGGTAAATACTTCAACGGTAGACAATAAAACTCGATTTGTATTTGCTAGTACAGTTAACTTCGACACCACCTCAGACTGGGAAGTAATTAAAAGAGACATTAGCAGATGTAGTGATCTTAAGAAGCCTGAACACAAGAGAAGGTATGGTCAGTACGTTCTATCCAATCAAGAAGTCGAAACTGATGACGTTGATGATACCCTGCCTCTGAAAGCACCAAATAAAAATTTACTAGTGCAACAAACTTATTCTCTCATGGCACACCTTGAAGTGATGAAACAGTACGTAAATGAGGCGCGTTACACTCGTTTATTCGCAGATGCCGACGAAGGCTTTGAACTTGGTATTGGGTTAGTGATGAAAGAACAGATTGCGGCCAGCAAACTCTACCCTGTGCTTGTAAAAGCAGAAAGGAACAATGCCAGCCAAATGCAAGACAAGCGTGCCTGGTCAGAACAAGTTCTTCTTAAGCATGGGATTACTATGAGCGACATAAAGAGGGCCAAAGTTGATAGAGAAAAACTAGCTCAAATATCGCAACAATATTGGGCTGCCGAGATGCACAAACGTACTATTGAATCAGGATCGGCTAAATCAGAGTGGTTAGTTCATCCATTTCCTAAATCTAGACATTCTGTTCAAGTAAAACCATTAGTAGGCTTTCATGGCGCTATATCTGTTAGCCAAACGCTATCTGAGAATTTGTTAGATGTATCTACATATGGAGTTGATAACTACTTTCAAATGATACGCCGCCGAATCAATATGTTCGAGCGACCAATAACATCAGCCACAAACAGTAAACGATGGAATGGCTACGCTTCATACAACCCTAAATGGGCGGTTATGATTATTGAGATATTGAGGGTCTACAACAACTACGTATTGACCGACGAAAAGTCACTTAAAAACAAAGGACTGTATCAGGAAGCAACAACACCAGCTCAAAAGCTTGGCATTACAGATAAGAAATATACAATAGAAGATATTCTAGACTTTACAGTCGCGAGCAAAATTAAAAACTTACAATAAGGAAGTCAATGATTAAAGGAATAGAGAACAGAGCTAAGCTAGCTGTCGGGGTGTCGGCATTCGCTATATTAATAATGGCATTTCAATGGTCAATCATTGATTGGATAACTCCTTTCTTGATGATGCCGTTGATGCTTGTGGTATTTATTGTCTTTTTAACGGGACTCGGTTTTAGCATTTCATGTCTTTTTAAGTTCAAAGAAATTAGGTGGTTGGCAACAATTCCCTTAGCAGTCCAATTGGTTGCCCTTGCTGTACTAGAGTTTGTTCCGTTTACGAAGCTCTGGATAAATGCAGATTTCCACTTATATGAATCTCAACGTCAAGAAGTCGTCGCAAGGGTTTACTCTGGCGAGCTTGTCTCTAATGTACAACATAATTCATCGTTAATAGCACTAGGCTCTGAGTATTCAAAAATATCAATGGGCGGAAATGAGATTGTGGTTCAAGATATCGACGGTTCGAAATACGTTTTCTTCTACACCTTTAGAGGGATATTGGACAACTATTCTGGTTTTTTATATGTCCCTGACGGCGGCGACCCAAGGAGCTATGCGGATTTAGATGAAGAAGATGTAACTCAAATAATAAAATACGCAGACAATTGGTACTACACCTCACACCATTAATTACAGTAGACCTACTAACCTATTGTTTTTAATGAGGATATACCTGCTCTCGAATGTAATTTTCGACATATCTTGATGGCTAAG
>NZ_PNCP01000209.1:0-300 GCF_005886115.1 Pseudoalteromonas sp. S4492 | reverse complement strand
GTTTGATAAGCATGACATACCGTCAGGCATTGCCCGTACCATCATCAAATTCCATAAAGCAAATGCAATAGAAGCCATTCAGCAAGACCCGTATCGATTAATTAGCTTTGGTCTTAAATTCTCTGATGCTGACAAGCTAGCAATAGAAAAGTTTGGCTTTAATGAAGATGACTACATTCGACTCTCAGGTGCAATAGAGCAAGCACTACACACAAGAATGTTAGATGGTCATACAGTGTCAAAACATGGGCATTTATTGCCACTTATAAAATCTCTACTTGGCTCCGAGAATCTTGCAGT
>NZ_PNCP01000208.1:0-328 GCF_005886115.1 Pseudoalteromonas sp. S4492 | reverse complement strand
CCGATCGTCTGAGCTTCTTCAAACCCGGTCGTCTGGGCTTGAACCGGTAGCCCGCAGGCCAGAATTGAACCGGCAAAAATCGCAATCAGCGAACTCGACTTAATCGTCACAACGGTCACCTTTCTGCGTGGGGGAAACCAATAAGCTTGACCATTATAGGTCTTACGCATTGATGGCACCTGCAAATTTTGGTAGCAGGTGATCTTTGCCTTTTGCAAAACTCACAATGAAAGCTCCAACCGTTTCTTTGAATAGCTCGCGCTGGTGTTGATAAATATTCGTGAACTCTTGCGCTATCTGCATTTTCTGGAGATAAACAAAACTTAAT
>NZ_PNCP01000207.1:0-358 GCF_005886115.1 Pseudoalteromonas sp. S4492 | reverse complement strand
GGCTTGAAGCTATCTTTCCTGATGCCCACCTACCTGACCAAGGCGAGTGGGCATAACCTACGTCACAGTTTCTGACTTTTTGAACCTGATTAATCTCTCAAAGTTTCGATTCGCTCTATCTCTTTTCATCGATTTATAAACCTGCTTCGAGATCTATTGGTTGACCTGTAGATTGATCTTAAGTAAATTGCCGAACGAACGTTCACTAAATTAAGAATAAACTCAAATGCTACCGTGCCTGGTCATTAACCGGCCTGGGGGAGGGACCACACATGAAAACCCATATTCTCGTTCAGCCTTACATGAGAAGTGTTGGCGAAGAGGTCAAGAATCCGGGGTCAGATCCCCAGCGCTACCA
>NZ_PNCP01000206.1:0-256 GCF_005886115.1 Pseudoalteromonas sp. S4492 | reverse complement strand
AGGTGCACCGCCATGGCTCGCGTAACCGTAGAAGATTGCCTCGAGAACGTCGACAACCGCTTCCAGCTGGTGATGATCTCCACTCGTCGTGCCCGTCAGCTGTCACGCGGCAGCCGCAACGCCCAACTGCCGTGGGAAAACGACAAGCCCACAGTCCTTGCCCTGCGCGAAGTGGCGGCCGGCCTGGTCGGTCGTGACATCCTGAACGAGCCGGTCGAAGCTCCGATCCAGCGCAAGCCGGTAATGCCGCAGATCG
>NZ_PNCP01000205.1:0-265 GCF_005886115.1 Pseudoalteromonas sp. S4492 | reverse complement strand
TCACCAAAGTCGCCCTTGATGGTTTTCTTGCTGTGACCATTGCGGCTATTTCCGCTGTTGTGGCCTTCAGGCGAGTGCTTGGAGTACCCAAGATGATCTTCCAGCTCAGCAGCCATTACACGCTCAATGGCAGCCTTTATACCCATGACCATTGAAGATGTTTGATTTTTCAGTGTTTTTTTATCATTCTTCAGCAATGCTTAAAATCATACTGACTGACCAGCAAAAAACTGTCTTGGAATCTCGCCATCAAAAGTCGCGGGAT
>NZ_PNCP01000204.1:0-290 GCF_005886115.1 Pseudoalteromonas sp. S4492 | reverse complement strand
CTACATATTTAGCGAAGGAAGCAACACCTTAACCATTCAGATATTGTAATAGTACTTAAGGCCGATAAAGCATAAAACGATCTGTTAAAGGATAACGTATGTCGGCCACAGAACAGGCTATCGTAGCCACAACGCTGTCTGATGCGTATTTAATTCTTGCCCGCTTAACAGATACCCAGTTATCTCCCGAAACAGCCCAAAACCTGCTACTAAACGGCCTGGATATCAGGCAACTGAAAGACGAGTGCGAACATAATCAACAAACCTACCAACGTCAACTATCAAGACTT
>NZ_PNCP01000203.1:0-378 GCF_005886115.1 Pseudoalteromonas sp. S4492 | reverse complement strand
CTGAAAAATGCCGAGAAAGCTCTCGATGACGGTGATTTCCGTTGGGTTGCAGAGGTGACTAGCTACCTGATCACTTTGGACAGAGAAGATATGACTGCGCGTCAGTTGAAGGCTAAGGCATTCCGACCATTGGCGTTTGACCAGATCAATGTGAACTGGAGAAACTTCTACTTGAGCTCGGCTCTGGAAATGGAAGGTAAGGCCCCAAGGCCTCTCAATACCCGCTCCAGTGGTGTAATGGCTGCTATGCCTGCCAGTGTGGTATTGCAACACATGGCTGTCCGGGTCGATCCAGTAAAAACGGCTGATCTTGAAATTACGGGAGCCTTTGAACTGCCATCCGGTGAAAAGTATGCACTGGAACTAAGGAGAGGTGTC
>NZ_PNCP01000202.1:0-416 GCF_005886115.1 Pseudoalteromonas sp. S4492 | reverse complement strand
AAACTCCAGCAATCGGGTTTTACCTTTATTCAGCTTCAAACCAAACTTTTCCAGCCGTCTGTGAAGTAGCCCCATAAAATGGAGCGCGTCTGAGCGGTACTGGAATCCCATCACACTGTCGTCCGCAAAGCGGACGATGTATCCCTCACCTCTGGTCTGCTTCCTGCGCCACTGGTGAGCCCATAGGTCCAGAACATAGTGGAGGTAGATATTCGCCAGCAGTGGTGAAATCACCGCTCGTTGAGGGGTTCGAAGCCTTGTTCTGGTCTTTCGGCCATCGTCGACCACTACGGCCCTGAGCGTCTGCTCTACGAGCCTGAGTATTCTTTTGTCTGCAATTCTGTGTTGCAGGAATTTCATCATCCAGCCATGATCGATTTGATCAAAGAACCGGCTGATGTCCGCATCCACTATCC
>NZ_PNCP01000201.1:0-244 GCF_005886115.1 Pseudoalteromonas sp. S4492 | reverse complement strand
TTAATCCCTTTCAGAGAAAGGTGAAAACTCTTGTACCCTTCCGCCAGAGATTCTTCCTGATAACGGTGAGAAACAGAGACATCGACACCACCGGCACAACCAACATAGAGCTCCCCTTCATCTTCAGAGTCCATGTTCAGCATAATTTCACCCTGAAGTATGCCTGGCTTGAGGCCGTGAGCACCTGTCATGCCACTTTCTTCATCAATGGTAAACAGTGCTTCTAATGGACCATGAGGGATAT
>NZ_PNCP01000200.1:0-364 GCF_005886115.1 Pseudoalteromonas sp. S4492 | reverse complement strand
TGTAATCGCTGTGGGTTTTCGGGTTTGACTGTCCAGACAGGCCACTACGAAACGACCCCCACATAATAAAACATCTTTACGACAAACCTGTTGCAGAAAAACCATTCTGGCTCTGCCCATACTTTCAATTCGGGCTGTCACGGTCAGAGAGTCATCCAGCTGGGCAATCTGTTTGAACTGGACGGAAGCATCCACCACCACTAGCTGCTTCTTTTCTTTTAGCAACTTCTGATGATCATAACCGGTACTTCGCAGATACTCGGTTCTGGCTCGCTCCATAAACTTCAGATAATTAACGTGATAGACGATGCCACCGGCATCCGTATCTTCATAATAAACTCGAACAGGTACAGAGAAAATATCA